>DATLFN010000030.1 GCA_035540975.1 Acidimicrobiales bacterium | reverse complement strand
ACGTCGGCGGTGATGACCTCCACCCGGTCGTCGATCTGCTCGGCCGCGATGGTCGTGCGGGTCAGCTGGATGACGGCGAAGAGGGCGAAGCCCAGCGTGATGGCGAGGTTGGCCCCCACCACGCCGGCCTCTCCGGCCGCCTGGAGGCGACGGCGGGTCAGCACGCCTTCGCCCCGAGGACGGCGGGCGAGCGGCAGATGCTCGTCAGGTGCTTGTTGGTGTCCTGGAGGCCGGCGAGGATGTTCCTGGCGTCGACCTCGGCGGCCGTGAGGTTGTTGGGGTTGGCGCCGAAGCGGCCCGTGGCACCCTGCCCGTTGGCGAACGCCACCCGCTGGTGGATGTTCTGCACGCCCTTGCCGTCCGGCGGGTCGTCGGCGTCGACGAGAAGGTTGCGGATGTCCCCGGCCTGGCCGAGGACCGTCTTCAGGTTGCCGGAGGTGTCCTTCAGCGAACCGTCGGTGGTCGTCAGCTTGCCGTTGATGGACGTGAGGGCGGCCAGGATGTCCTGGGTCTGCTGGGGGATGTCCTTCAGGGCCGGGTCGATGCCGACCAGGCTCTCGTTGATCGCCGCTACCTGGTCCGGGAGGCGCTGGACGTTGCCGCCGGCGCTCACCAGCCCGGGGTCGGTGGTGGCCAGGTTGGTGTTGATGGCGGACAGCGAGTCGGTGATCTTCAGCAGGAAGACCACGACCACGAGGACCACCACGGTGAGGAGGGCCACCCAAACGGCCAGCCAGCGCTTCAGGAACTGCGCCTGGTCGGAGGATGCCCGCTCCATTGCCCGTCTCGACGGGCCGATCGTCTCAGCCATTGGCTCGTTCTCTCCTTATCTGCAGTGGCCGTCGGCGGGGGAACCCGGGCTGGGGAGCCCCTGGTCGATGCACGCGGCCAGGCGGTGTGCGATCTCGGCCTGGGTGAGGATGTTCTGGCTGTCGCCCTTGACCTGGCCGGCGAGCTCGATGGTGCGGTCGAGGTTGGTGTTGATCTGCATGACGCCGCGGTCGATCGACCGTGCCGTCCCGACGATCCCGCCGGCGTCGGCGTTGATGTTCTTGGCGGTGCCGTCGACGTCGGCGGCACTCGAGTTGATGGAGATGGCCAGCGCGTCCACCGACTTGGCCAGCCGCACGATCTCGGCCAGCTTGGAGTCGAGCGGCTGGGCCGTCGCCAGGATCGACGCCGCCAGCTCGTTGGTGCGGTCGAGGTTCAGCACGGCGTCGGTCGCCTGGTTGATCGGCGCCGCCGTCCTGGAGATGTTCAGCGCCTTCTTGTTGATCGACTCGGCCGTCCACGCCACTCGGTTCACGAGGACGCCGGCCAGGATCACGGTGACGATGGCGGCGATCACGGAGAACGAGGCCTGGCCCCGCTCGCTCCGGGCGCGCCTCCTTCGTTGCGTCATGTTCTGGTTTCCCTTCTCGATGGGCCGGGAGCGCGCCGGGCCCGGCCACCGGCCGGTGCCGGCGGGCAGACGCCCTCTGCGCGTGTGAACAGACCGGGGCGAGGGCTTGAATATTCGCGGATTTTCAGAAATTGAGGCTCGCTGAAGTGCACATCCCTCCCCAAAGGCGGCCTACGCTGCTCCGGGAATTCTCTTGTATGCACACACTCGCGGCCCATGTCGTCAGCCGGCGTGCGTTCCCCGGCCTGTTCCTCAGCCGCATCGCCCGGGCGGATGTCGTCACAGTGCCGGCGACCATTCTTCCCAACCAAACGTCATCCGCTCGATCCGACGGTGCCGAAGACAGCCACGGCAGGGGGGAACCATTTGTCCGCGAGTCCGAAGGGGGCCCACCCCGTGCGCAGTTCCAACGGTTCGTCCGACAGCGGCGCTTCCGCCGCGGCATCGAGTGTGATCGACCTGCGCGACGCCGAGTCGATGCGGTCGGCGGCGCTGGTCGGCGAGTTCTCCGGTCCCGAGGCCGCCGACCTGGCCGGGATCAGCTACCGCCAGCTCGACTACTGGGCCCGCCGGCGGTGGGTCGTCCCGTCGCGCGTGTCGGCCGACGGCGTCCAGCGCCGGGTGTACACGGCGGCCGACGTCGTGCGCCTGGCCGCCCTCGGACACCTGGGCCGGTCCAGGGTCGACGTGGCGACCTACGGGGAGGCGACGGGAGGTCTCCAGATCCCCAGCAGCCAGGCCTTCCTCGTCGTGTGGCGCACCCACGACGGGTCGGTGGTCCTCACCAGCGCCAAGGACCTCCGCGAGGTCGCGTGCCACCCCGGGCGCTACGTGATCTTCGATCCCGCCCCGGTGCTGTACGAGCTTCACCGCCGCGGCAGTGAGACGGGTGGCTACCGCCCCCGGCGGCGGACCTTCACCGCCGACTACAAGCTGGCCGTCCTCGCCGAGTACGAGCGGCTCACCCAACCCGGCGCCAAGGGCGCCCTCCTGCGCCGCGAGGGTCTCCACACCTCGCACCTGGTCGCCTGGCGGCGCAGCCGCGAGGCGGGCCAGCTGGGCGCCCGGGCGAACCATCCGTCGCGGAGCAACGGCGCGGGCGACGGCCGGGTCGCCCCCACCGGGCCGGGGTCGGCGGTGGGTCCCCCGGACGGGCGTCATCGGCAACGAGGCCGCCGGGCGGCCCCGCCGGCGGAGTCCCGCCGGAGCGTCCCGGCGCTTCCGGGGGACGCCCGGCACGGGCGTGGTGATCTGCCGGCCCGGTGACCCCGAGGCCGAGTCGTCGTCTCGGCCCCGCATCTGCTGACGTCGGTCGGGTCGCGCTCGGTCGGAGACGCTTGCGGCGTGGTGCGTACCACCCGGATCCGTGATGGGGAAGGATCTCCGGCATCGACGTCGGAACCGGGAACCCATCTGTTGGCGTGCCAGGGCCCGTGGTGCCATGGCGGACCGCCCGGCGCGCGTGGCTGGCGTCGACGGCGGTCGCGGCGGTCGTCGGTGGGGTCGTGGGCCGCGCCACCGTCGCCGTGGTCGAGGACCCGGGACCACGCCGGCCGGCGTCACCCGACCGCGCCCCCTCGGATCGGCTCGCCGTGCCCGGCGACATCGCCGCGTGCTCGACCGGGTGGATCCGGCGGTGGTGGCGATCAGCACGACCGGGTTCGCCTCGGACCTGTTCAGCATCGTGCCCCGCCAGGGCGCCGGCACGGGGATGGTCGTCTCACCCGGCGGAGAGGTGCTCACCAACGCCCACGTGGCGGAGGGCGCTCACCCGTATCCAGGTGAAGCTCGGGAACAGCGACCGGACCTACGGCGCTGCCGTGGTGGGGCCGACCGCGGCGCCGATGTCGTCAACTCGCGCCCGCAGCGCTCACAGGTGGCCTGCACTCGCATGGTCTCTTCCTTTCCGCACTCCTCTCGTCGGGTTGAACCGGCCGGTCGCGGGGCGGTCGGGAGCGCCGGCGTCGGCGTTCTCCACCTCCGATTCGTTCAGCGGGCGGCGAAGACGCGGCGAGCGGAGCCATGCCGGCCTCGACGTGGCGTTCCGCCTCGTCGATGGCCAGCATGCCGAAGCCCATGGCGATGGTCGCCGCCAACAGGGCGACGATGGCGACGGCGAAGATGACCAGCGCCCCGAGTCGGGCTCAGGCGGCTCTCCTCGAGGCAATCACCGCCTGCCACGCAAGAGCAACCGTAGGGATGAAGAGGTCCCGATGGAAGCCAGGCCGAACGCGGTGGCGACCGTCAACACGGCGGCCGCCGCGAAGGTCGAGCGGCGCGTGTTCGCGACGACGGGAACCAGTGCGATGAACGCGGGCAGGAGCAGGAGAAAGGCAGCCGCTGCGCCCTCGTTGGCGATGAGACACGCCTGGCTCGACCTACAAGAGGAGATCCCGGTTGACGTCGTCGAGCATGAGGACGTCGAGACGAGCGGAGCGAAGACAAGTGCTGCACCGGTCGCTACCGCCGTTCCCAGCGTCAGCGCTCGCCGTCCCCGGGCATCCACAGCTACCCGCAACGTCGTCCTGCGGCTCACGATTCCGGTTGGTGTTCCGTGGACGAGGGCCTCCGTACCACCCAGCTCGGCTCGGCAGGCGGCGACGAGGGAACCAGCACAACGGTGAACGGGTCGCGGCCGTGCGAGTTGTCCTGAGGTGGGCCCTCAGTCAGACGGGACGAACGTCGAGGCCGGGATCGAGTCGGCGGAGGTCGTCGGGATCGGAGGTGACTACGCGCAGGCCCCGCTGGCGGGCGAGGACCGCAACCGAGGCATCGATCACGTCGGAGGTGGCGGACGCGCCGCAGCGTTGGCCGGCTGCCCTCGCTGCCGTGTCGTCGAGGGCGACGACCTGGCACACCGGCGAGCCGAGAAGCCGGACGAGGCGGACTTGGCGCCCACCGTCGCGCCACACCTGACCGACGACACCCGCCGGGACGAGGAGGGCGTCGTCGTGATGCAGCGCCCGGGCCACGATGCCGACGACGCGTCGATCGTTGCGTTCGAACCCGACCAGGGCGCCGGAGTCGAGCACGGCACCGCTCATCGGCCGAGCGCCCGGTCGGCCTCGGCCGCCTCCTCGGCGGTGAGCGGTCCGCCCGTGGCCCCGAGCATCTCGTCCAGCAGGGACGCGAGGTCGTCGAGCTTGCTCTTCTCGGCGATGGCGTCGGCGACGTAGGCGCTGACACTCGAGGCACGGCCTTGCGCGACGGCCTGGTGAGCCCGTTCGACGAGCTCCGGCGGGAGGCTCACGGCGATCTTCGCCTTGGAAGTCATACCGACCATCATACCGTGGAACGCCCGACGGCAACGGCGCCGACGTGCGCTCTCCGGCAAGGGTCAGCGAACCTCCAGTGATGCGTCGGTGGCGTCCACGCGGTCGTCGGCGGGGCACCACGTCGTCCACGTGCCGTCGGGGGCGCGGATGGACCAGCGCTCGTCCGGGTGCGCACGGCCGGCCACGGTGATCCACTTGCCGCCCATCAGCTCCCGGAGCACCTGGTGGCGCTGGATGATCGCGTCGGTGCGCTCGATGGGCGCCTGGACGACCGCGAGCAGCCGCAGCGGTTCGTGCATGCGCCGGTCTCCCACGCCCACCGCCTGCGCCGGGAGCCCGACCTGGAGGTCGCCCCCCTCGCCGAGGACGACGCCGATGCCGCCCACCGGGTTGTGCAGCGTCTTGTCGCCGGCGCCGAACTGGTCGGGGTCGACCGACGAGAAGTAGTACTGGGCGGAGATCCACTGGGCGACGACCATCGGCGCGGTGAGGATCGTCTCCAGGGCGCTGCCGTCGCGGTCGCCCTCGGCATCGTAGGCGTGCAGGAAGACGCGACAGGCGAGGTCGAGCCCGGCGGTGACCGAGCGGGGCCCGACGACGAACGCCGCATTGCCGGCGAGCCCCCACTCGGGGCGCACCTGCGCCCAGTCGTGCCCGCGGGCCCGGACCCTCGCCGGATCTCCGGGGAGCCGCCCGGCGCGCTCGCGTGCAAGCCGTTCACCGGCCACCGCCACGTCCCGCTCGAAGGCCGCGACCAGCCGCTCGTGGGTGGCCGGTACCGCCTGGCGGTCAAGAACGGTCACCTCGTCGGAGGCGGTGTCGTGCTGGGCGGCGACGAAGACCGTTTCGTCGGGCACCGTGATGCCTCGCTCTCGGAGGCCGGCACGGACGGCGGGGTCGTTGAGGATGGCCACGGCCACTCGGGCGCTCGCACCACCGGGGGCGCCGCCGCACGCGCCGCAGTCATACGAGGATGCGTGTGGGTTGTTGATGTTGTGGCTGCCGTGCCCGCAGAAGACGATGAGCCGGGCGAAGCTGGTCAAGCCCATGGTCCGGACGATGGCCGTCGCGAACGAGACCCGCTCCTCGAGCGCCAGCCCGGAGCGGTCGTCGTGCTCCGCCTCGACGACCGGTCGTGTCGGCGGGGGCGCGACTCGGCGGGTCGTCAGTCCTTTCAGGCGACGCACCAGGCCTGGTGCCAGCGTCCTGGCCGCGGCCGCAGGGCCCATGAGGTAGCCCGCCGCCTCGGCGAGCGCGAAGGGACCACCCAGGCTCCCTTTGGCGGCGTGGAAGGCGTCCTGCCCTGCGCCGGCGGCTCGCTGGGCGGTGAGGTAGCCGAGGGCGCCGTCAGGGGCGAGCGGCTGCTCGGCTACGTCGTGTTCAGGCGTGAGCAGCACCGGGCAGCGCGGCTGGCTCTCCGTCGCCCCCAGCGGCCGCCAGCGCACGGGGACGCCGAAGAACCCGGCGAACCCGAAGGTGTCGTAGGGGCCGCACGCCTGGAGGTGCCGTTGCAGGCCCTCCGAGCGCGCATCGATGCAGAAGACCGCTTGCACGTCCGGCCGCTCGGTCACGGGGCCGGGGCCCGGGCGGCTCAGCAGTCCCAGCAGACGATCACGGAAGTTGCCCTCCTGCGCCTCGAGCCACATCGACTTCCGCACCGGCGGCGGCACCTGCTGCAGGACGCCACGCACGGCGGAGGTGACGAAGGGATCGTCGGAGGTGCTGCCGAGAGCGTCGAGCACCGCCGCCGCCCTCTGCTCGAGGAGCTTCTCGTGCTCGACCACCTCGTCGTGGATCTGCGGGGGCTCCTGGGCAGGGGCGCGGTGCGCCGCCGCTGCCGTGGCGGCCACCTGCGCGGCGAGCAGGTCCAGGAGGCGCAACGGCGGACGATGGTGGTCGGGTGGAGCCCACTCGTCGTTCCAGCGGGCGTAGCCGGCCCAGCCCGGGAGGCGGCCGAGGTGCTGGCGGAGGGCGTCGACCTGATCGCCGCCGACATCCAGCGCATCGAGGGCAGCGGCGAGCGCCTCGAGCGGACGATCCGGAAGTTGAGCCAGCCACTCCATGCCGGTGGGGCCGGCGAGGCGCCGGAGCCGCCGGTCGTATGGCGCCAGCTCTCGCCACGCACGGAAGAACCCGTGCTCGCGGCCGGGCATGGGCCACGGAACGTGGGCCTCGTCGACGAAGACCGCACACCACGCGGCCACGAGCTGGCTGACCGCCCGGACGGTCGCGACATCGGTGCGGCCGACCCGATCGCCGGCCGTCTCCCGGGGCTTGTCGTCCGGTCCGAGGAGGAGGTCCAGCCGGACGATCTCCGCCGCATCGACCGTTCGCCCCCCGATCTCGAAGCTGAGCGGCGACGCCAGCTTCGGGTCGACCTCGACGATGGCGCGCCGGAGATCCGCGTCCGTGGTGGCCCCGCCGGCGTGCGCCTGGCGGAACGCGGCGAGCGTCAGGTGGGTGCGCGCCCGCAACCAGCGCCGGGCGACGGCGGTGGCCTCGTCGAAGGGCAGGTGCTGCATGCCGAGGAGGGGGTTGACCGCCACGAAGCTGGTGAGGGGCCAGAGCGGAGCGATGACCTCCGCCGCCTCGGAGACATCGGCGAGGAGCTCGGTGTGGCGCGCAGGCCGTCCGCGGTGGCCGTCTTCTCGGTTGCTCATCTCGATCGTGCCGATCGGACCAGCTCCAGGTCCGGTCGGAGGTGGCGGGATTCCGGCACGGGCGCCACCCCGGTCGAACTGCCCCGGGTCGTCAACTCGGAGGCGACGGGCGCCGAGGTGAGGACGAGGGCGTACACCCGGCTGCGCAACTCCCGCATCCGCTCCCCGGGACCGAGCCCGACGACGGAGACGACGAGGGTGATCGCCGCCAGCGTCCCGACGAGGAGAGCGGAGCTGACCGGCTCGGCGACCTCGGCGGGAAGCGCGGGGGCCACGAAGGTCTCCACGGCGGTCAGCCCACCGACGTAGGCGAACACTCCGGCGACCGAACCGAGCGCCGCGGTTGCGACGGCCGGGACGGGCCGGAACGGGGCCGAGCGCAGCCACCCGTCGACGGCCCGGGCTGCCGTTGCCCACGCGAACACCGTCACGAGCACGCGCGCCGCCGTCGAAAGGTGCGGGTGGATGACCAGGTACGCGGCTCCGAGGGCGGCGGCCGGCACGAGCAGGGCGACGCCCAGCCGAACGCTCCGGGCGACGACCTGCGGAGCGGGACGTTGCCGCTGGCGGAAATGGGCCGTCACCGAGCCGCCGGCCCCGAGGAACAGCGCGGCCTTGTACATCCCGTGCCCGAGGATGTGGAGCAGCGCGGCGGCGAACGCTCCTATCGCCACCTGCACCGTCATGAACCCCATCTGCCCGGCGGTGGACCAGGCCAGGTTCCCCTTCACGTCGCTGCGCACCAGCATCACGGTCGTCGCGTAACAGGCGGTGACGGCACCCGCGGCGAAGGCCACGTGCGTCGCCGCGGCCGACGACCCGAACACCGGGGCGAGTCGCACCAACAGCATCCCGGCGCCGTTGACCACGCCTGCGTGGAGCAGCGCCGACACCGGCGTGGGCGCGGCGATCGTGGACGGCAGCCACTGGTGCACGGGTACGAGCGCGGACCGGGAGATGCCGGCAACGGTCAGGAGCACGGCGACCACCCACAACACGTTCCCACCGAGGACCGGGACCGACGCGTCGGCGAGCTCGTTGGCGGCCGCCGCCGGTGAGCGGAGGTCGATCTCGCCGACGGAGGCGGCGGCGAGCAGTGTGGCCACCAGCAGCGCGCCGTCTCCCACCCAGAGGCTGCGCAGGGTCCGCCGGGACGAGCGCCGCGCCGGTTGCCAGGTGGCCCGGTGGGTCACCAGCGCAGCCAACGCGAGGCCGGCCAGGATCCACGAGGCGCACAGCAGGCCGAGGGTGGCGGCGAAGGCCACCGACGTCGTCGCCGCGGTCAGCAGCGAGGCCAGCACGAAGAAGCGGGGCCCGAAGAGGTCCCCCTGCAGGTTGCGGCTGGCGAAGGACTGCACGACCAGGCCGACTCCGGTGGTGAGCAAGCCCAACAGGGTGGTCACGCGAGTGGCATGCAGGCCGACGAGGGCATCGCCGTCGCCTCCCTCGACCACGGCTGCGACCGGTCCGTCCACCGCCACGACGATCGCCACCACGACCGCCAGGACGAACGCCGCGGCGGCCGCTCGTACGGCCCATCGGGAGGACCGCGCTCCGGCCCGCGCCGTGGGGGTCGACCAGCCCGCCGGGCGGGCGGCGCCGATCGCCGCCGCGGCCATCGCGGGCAGCGCGGGGACGGCGATCACGATGAGCTCGGGCGGCGTCATCTCGAGCGAAGCTCCCTACGCGGCAAGACCCTGGACTTCATTCGACAGTCAGGTGCTGTCTCGCCGGCCCTGCGGCATCCCGAGGCCGAAGCGGGGAAAGCCGATCGAGACGCCGACCACGAAGAAGATGGTCACGGCGTCGAGAAGGTCGCCGACGACTCGATCCATCGTCAGTCCGTCCCGTCAACCAGCATCTGACGGCCGCCCGGTCACGGCGTGGTCCCTTTGCCGCCCGACCCCCGAGAGACGGGAGACGTCGACCGCCACGCCCAGCGCCCCTGCAGAGCGGGCGGCATCGATGTCGCCGGGCCCCAGCCCCCCTTGCGCGTAGACGGGCAGCGGGCTGGCCGCGGCCAGCGCCCGCAGGCCGTCCCAACCCAGCGCCCGGTCTCCGGGGTGCGAAGCCGTTGGGAGAACCGGCGACACGAGGGCGACGTCGGCACCCAGCGCAGCGGCGCGCTCGAGGTCCCGTGCGTTGTGAGCGGACACCGCCCACAGGCGCGTCGGCGGCCGCTCCACCAGGCCGGCCAGCGCGGCGGCGCTGCTGTGCAGCCCGCAGGCACCGGCCTGGCGCGCCTCCAGCGCCGTCCCGGAGAGGAGCAGCCGCAGCCCGGTCCCCCGCCTGAGCTGGCGCAGCCGGCGGGTGAGCTGGACGCGCTGGGCGGGCCCGAGCTCCGGTGCCCGCACGATCAGGAGCCGCAGCCCGCCGGCCGCCAACGACGGGATCCTCGCCAGCAGCTCGTCGGGAGCGCCCGGCGCGCGGTTCACCCGGGCGACGGCAACCAGCTCGGGGAGCGCCAACGTGGCGAGGGCGAGCTCGTTGCTCGGCAGCAGTGGCCCGACCGTCGGACGGGCAGGGTCCACCCATGCCACCCGCTGGCCTTCCCTGCCCTTCGGCTCGCCCGACCACCGGCGCACGTGGAACCAGTGCAGCCGCACCCGCTTGGCCGGGAAGTCGTGCTCGTAGACCCGCCAGGGCGCCAGTTCGAGGGCGCGGACGCCCACCTCCTCGAGCAACTCGCGCGCGGCGGCCTGGACCGGGCTCTCGCCGGGATCGACCTGGCCCCCGGGGAGCTCCCAGAAGCCGGCCGCGTCCTTCCCGGCCTTGCGCTCTGCCACCAACACGCTCCCGTCGGGCGCGCGGAGCACGCCGACCGCCACGTCCACCACCGGGCGACCGAGGAGGGGCAGACGGCGCGAAGGCAGCATCAGTCCGGCCAGACGGGTAGGGGGTAGCGCGCACGGGACCGCCGTGGCGACGTCGCCCGGTCCTCGGGCTCCACCTGCCCGGTCTCCGTCGTCGGGGGCGAGTCCCCACCGGCATCCCCGGTCCGGGCCTCCCGGGCGATGGGGTCGCCCTCGGGGCCGAGCAGTCGTGTGCCGTCCTTCGTCTTCGCGCCGGGCACGGGCGTCGGGTCCGCCACGATGGGCACGTCCGGGGCCGTCCTCGTCGGCCCCTGGCTCGCGGGGGTGGCCGGGCGGCGTCTGGCGGGGGTCATGTCAGGCTGCCTCCACGGGGACGAGTGCCTCGGCGCGGGCGGCGAACTCCCGTGCCTCCGCGTCGACGGTCGCTCCACCCGAGCCATGCACCGTGACGTTGACGTATGCGCGGCCGAAGCTCAGATCCGGATAGAGCCCGGTCTCCTTCGACAGGCCCGCCAGCCGCTCGAGGAAGGCTCGTGTCTCGGGGTAGGCGGGGAACTCGAAGCGGCGGTACAGCGACGGTGGTCTTGCGACCTCCGTCCAGCCCTCCGGCCATCCAGGTTGCGTGGTCATCTGGTTCTCCTCGTCGGTGAATGGGGATCCTCGACGCCAGCCGGGTCGCCCGGCGTCGAGGATCCCCGCCCGAGCCGGGCGCCTGGGCTCAGCCCGCCGCCTCCGAGTACGGCGGAGCCGACAGCCCGTCTGGATGACGCCTTACGCAGGTGCGACCTGGGTCTCGTGCGCACCGGCGGGAAGGATCTGCTCGACCTCGGTGTGGGGCCGGGCGATGATGTGGGCGGCAGCCAGGCCGTCGCCCACGCGCTCGCACGCGTCAGCACCGGCACGGACTGCGGCGTTGACGGCGCCGGTCTCGCCGCGGACCAGCACGGTGACGTAGCCGCCGCCGACGAACTGGCGGCCGATCAGCCGCACCTCCGACGCCTTGGTCATGGCGTCGGCAGCCTCGATCGCCGGGACGAGTCCCCGGGTCTCGATCATGCCCAGGGCAATGCCCGGAATGTCGGAACTTCCATTGTTGGTGGCCATCTGCTGTGCTTCCTCCGTATGTGAGTTGAGATCGGGTCTTACGGGGTGGGGGGGTTGGAACGAGTCAGTCGCGCCATCGCTCCTCGCTCCAATGGTCGATGATCCCGCCGATGGTCAGGTCGGTGGTGATGCTGAAGTCGCCGGCGGCATGGCGGGCCGCCGAGGTGGTGATGGTGATGACGAAGTCGCCCGGCCTTGCGCCGACCGGGTCCAGCGCCACCTCCAGGTCGCCGCGGTCGTCCTCGACCACCCGCAGCGACTTGTTCTGGAGCGTGGGGGATCGACTGGTGGCAACGAGGTCGCGGACGACGCGCTGGATGTTCATCGTCACGCCTTGCCATTGGCGTCCGCAGACGCGGTGGCCGACTCCACGATCAAAAGCTCCGGCTCCTCGGAGGGCTCCTCGCCCGGGCTCTCCTCACCCGGGCGCTCACCCGGGCGCTCCTCGTCCCAGTAGTCGATGATGCCGACGATGGTCAGGTCGCTCGGGTAGTCCTTGTGGCCAGCGGCTTCACGCGCCGCCGAGCTGCCGCACGCGATCACCCAGTCGCCGGGCTTGCAGCCGACGGGGTCGACCGCCACCTGCTTGCCTCCCTTGCGGTCCACGACGACCAGCAGCCGGTGGAGCTCGAGGCCGCCGATGCGGGCCGTGGCGACCAGGGTGCCTTCGACGCAGAAGATCTTCATCGCTGTGCCTCCTTCGGTCGCGCTCCCGGGGGCGAGCTCGGCACGCCGTCGCCCTCCGCCTCGACCATGTCCAGGCGTGACCGGCCCCGCGCTCGCACGACCGCTTGGGTGACCAGGCCGTCGTTGCCGGCTGCACCCGCATACCGGGTCTCGATCGCCGCCGTGAGGCGGCGAGCACGCGCCTGGGCGGTGGCGCGGGCACCGGGGATGCGCTCGTCGTAGGCGACGTGCACGAGCACCGGCACCGCAAGCCCCTGCGGCGCGTTCGTCCTCCGAAGGATGCCGATGCCGACGTCCAGGTCGACGGCACCTTCTTCGAGCGTGCGCATCTGCGCCTGGAAGGCGAGGTTGCGCAGTTGAACGTCGTCGATGGCGTCGCCGGCCACGAGCAGCTTCTCGGTGTGGCCGGGGTCCGCGTACCTTCCGCCGATCCAGCCGCGAACCGCGTCGACCTCACCGATGTTGTTCTTCAGCAGGTAGCCACAGAGCCAGCGCATGCCCTCGGTCGCGGCGTCGGCCGCGTCCACGCCGGCGCAGTCGGCGACCGTCTGTCGGATGAACTCCTTGGCGGCCTCCCGCTCGAGGCTCGCCGTCTGCTCGTAGAGCGTGGCGCTGGAGACGAAGCGCTCCACGTCGGTCTCACCGGCGGCGTCGGGGACGTGGACGCGGATGGCGTCGGTGTCCGTGTCCACGCCGACGAGCAGCGTGGCGACGCTCGCCGCGCAGCACTGGGTGGACTCGACGGCACCCTCGAACTCCTGGAGCCGCGCCAGCAGGGCGGTCGCGGCGCGCACCTCGTCGCTGCCGTGCGCGGCACAGCCTTGGTGGCGCGGGTCGACGCTGCTGAAATGGTAGAGCCCGATCTTCAGGTAGCGGGTGGGCTCACTGGCGTCGTTCGGCCAGCCCTCGCGCCAGCGTCGCAGCTCCACCCCTTCCCAGCGGTGCAGCGCGTCCTCGACGTCGAACATGGCGCCGGCATACGAGTCGTGCCACACCACGACCGCGGGCGGCACCCGCAGGATGAAATCCACCGCCCCCAGGAGGCGCCCGTCGGAGCAGGAGGTGATGTCGACGGCGTGGAAGCCGAAGCGCCGGATCAACACCTCGGCGCTCTCGCCCTCGTCGATCAGCGCGGCCAGGTTCCGGTCGAACTCGCGCTCCACCAGGTTGGCGAAGGTCCCCAGCACGCAGCGGGCGTGGACGCGACCGAGGTCCAGCGGTGTGCTCCAGGAGGATTCGAGCTCAGCCGCCGGGATGTCGACCCCGAGGGCGTTGGCCAACTCATGATGTGCCTGCTCGGGGAACCCGTCGTCGAACTGGCGCGGGGCCAGCCGGCGCAGGACGGGTTGGATGAGCGCGAAGGCGGCCTCGATCTCCTCGGCTCGCTGCTTCAGGGCGGCGCTGAGCGCCGGCTCGGCCAGCGGATGCCCACCCGCCGGCACGCTGGACCCGAGGCTCCCGTTGGGGGCCAGCCGGCCCGGCGGCGACGTCACCGTCGCCACCGCGCCCGCGCCCGGCCAGGCCGCAGCCTGGTCCCACGGAGCGAGGCGGCGCCCGTCGGGCTGGAGCAGGGACTTCATCCCTGGGCTCCGCCGGAGACGGTGACCCTGGCCGCGTCCTTGGGGCTCCCGCCCACTCGGCCGGTGACCCTCGCGTTCTCATTCGGCGCTCCGGGCGTGGCCAGGTTCTTGAACCTGGCCGCCCCGGCCCAGCCGTGCGGCCCGCCGCCGCCCTCGCTGGGGTTGCGCCCGGCGGCGATGTAGCCCTCGGTGCCGGTGACCCGGTCGTGGGACGTCCAGGCGAGAGAACCGGTGATCGTACGACCGTCGGTGCGCCCTTCGCCCGTGACCGCCGTCTGCTTGCCGTCTCGGTTCTGGCGGGGCCGGAACAGGAACTCGTTGTTGCCGGTCACCTTGCCTTCGCCGACGGCGAAGGCCCCCGTGATGCGGCCGGGCACGCTGGAGGCGGGCGCGTCGTCGGACTCCTTGGCGACGTGGCTCTCCCCGCCCGCCAGGCGCCGAGCCAGGGCGACCGGGAAGGCCTGCTCGCGGGCCCAGTCGTCGGCCGCCGGCTCCGCGGGCCGCATCTCGCCGTAGTAGGACGACCCGGTGATGTCGTTCCGGTGGCCGCGCTCGATGCCGGTGACCGCCTCGGCGTACATGGGGACGTCGCCGGTGACGGCCACACCGCGGGGCCTGGGCTCGGCGCGCCGGGCCGCGGGCTCACCCTCGTCGGGCTCGCACCAGCCGAAGGTGGTGGACGGCCCCTGGTACGGCGTGCCGGTCACCGGGCGGCAGGCACCCGGCTCGTCGCCGGTGACGTTGGGGCGGTACTCCACGCTGGGACCCGTGACGGTCTGGCCCCCCCAGGTCTGCGCCACGGTCACCTTGCCCGCGGTCACCGGGTCCAGCCGCTCCCGGTTGAGGTGGGCGGCCGGCGCGGTACCGCCCCCGATGGCGCCGCACTCGGTGGAGTAGGCGTTCTGGTACTGGTCGCCGGTGACCGGGCGGCAGGCGCCGGCCTCGTTGCCGGTGACGCGCCCGCTGCGGCCGACGGCCGTGCCGGTGACGGCCAGCCCGTCGACGGTGGCCTCCAGCGGTAGCCAGGGCCCGTCGCCGCCGGAGCCCGCCGTTCCGGGCTGGGGCCGCAGCCTGGTGCCCACCGCGGACGCGCCGTGCGGGTCGGCCCGGCGCGGGAACTGCGCCGAACGGTACGCGCCGTCGCTGCGTGGCGTCAGGTCGTCGTCGAGCTTCTGGTCGGCTTCACCGGTGATGGGCAGGTGCTCGCCGGCCTCGTCACCGGTGATGGGCACCGTGTTGCGAACCGTGGTGCCCGAGACGACGAGGCCCTGCGGCGTGCGCACCAGCCCGACCTTGGGCCCGGCGCCCATCGAAGGGGCCGACCCGTCGGCGGCGACGTACTGCGTGCCCGACACCGGGAGCGCGGCGCCGGGCTCGTCGCCCGTCACCCGCACGCCCGGACCGATCCGCAGCCCGGTCACCTGCTGGCCGCGCTGGGTGGGCGACACGACGACCTTGGGCGGGTAGGTGACCCGGCCCTCGCGCTGCGGCCTGGCGATCGCTGCGCCGCCGAGGCGGCTCGCCTCGGCGCGCCGGGCCTGGGCCTGCTCAGGACCCGAGCCGGCGACGTCGACGTGCAGGTTCTCCGCCGCCGGCAACGCTCCGGCGCGGCTCAGCGCCTGCTTGCCCTGGGACAGCTGGCGGCGGCGCTGCATGGACACGGCCCGGCCGAGGTGGGCGGTGGCCACGCCGTCCGTCGCGAAGGCCGTTGCTCCGGGAGCGTCATGCGTGCCGGTCGACGCGCCCTGACCGCTGGGAGCAGCGGGAGCGGCGGGCGGGGCGCCGGCGTCGCTCAGCGCCTGCTTGCCCTGGGACAGCTGGCGGCGGCGCTGCACCGACACGGCGCGGCCGAGGTGGGCGGTGGCCACGCCGTCGGTGGCGAAGGCCGTCCCCCCCGGAGCCCCTTGCGTGCCGGTCGACGCGCCCGGACCGCTGGGAGCAGCGGGAGCGGGCGGCGCGCCGGCGCCGTCGACGCGCAGGGCCTCGCCGGCGGAGGCCGCGCCGGCGCCGTTCAGCGCCTGCTTGCCCTGGGACAGCTGGCGGCGGCGCTGCATGGACACGGCCCGGCCGAGGTGGGCTCCGCCCACGCCGTTCGACGCGACCGCCGGAGCCGCTTGCGCGCCGTTCGGCTGCGCGCCGTTCGGCGCGCCTTCACCCTTGGGAGCGGCGAGCGGCGCCGCCGCGCCGTCGAGGGGCAGGTTCTCGGCCGCGGGGGGCGCGCCGGCATCGGCTCCGGCCGCCGTCCCGTCACCGCCGCCGTTCAGCGCCTGCTTGCCCTGCGACAGCTGGCGGCGGCGCAACGCGGCCACGGCGCGGCCGTCACGGGCTGCATCTCGGAGCTCCGCCAGGTCACCGCTGTCGGCGGTCTGGACCGCGTACATTCCCATCGTCAGCGCGCTCCACCACGAACGACGGTGAAGGCCGGCGCGCCGGCGCCCGCGTCACCCGTCGTCCGGTCAGCTCCGCCGTTCAGCGCCTGCTTGCCCCGGGACAGCTGGCGGCGTCGCTGCATGGACAGGGCGCGGCCCAGGCGGGCGGCGGCCACGCCGTTGATCGGGACCGCCGTCGCTTCCGGAGCCCCGTGCGCTCCGCTCCGCGTGGCTCGACCGTCGGCAGCGGCGGGGCGCGTCGCGTCTCCCGCAGCCGCGGGCGCCCGCAGCTCGGCCTCCGGGGGCCCGGTGCGCACCCGCTCGTGCGAGGGCGCCAGAGCCGACCGGTCGTAGGCGAGCGCCCGGCGCCGCGGCGTCGCCGCGGCACGGCCGTGACGGGCACGATCGCGGAGCGCGCCCCGGTCACCGCTGTCGGCGGTCTGGACCACATGCACTCGCATGCTCAGCGGGCTCCGGCGCGGTGGACGATGAAGGCCGTGCCCTGGGTCTGCATGTAGTTGTCGTAGCCCAGGAGGCGCACGTGGTGACCGGGGTTGGCACGGTGGCACGCGTCGAGCTCGGCCAGGACCTTGTCCACCGACCGCTCACCGAAGAGCGGGAGCTCCCACAGGTACCAGAAGTTCGAGAACGCCTTCTCGGGCTCCGTGTGTTCGATGGCCGGGCTCCAGCCCTGCTCTATGACGTACGCGATCTGGTGGCGGAGCCGCTCGGGCGTCATCGGCGGCAGGTAGGAGAAGGTCTCCACATGGCGCGGGGTGGGCCCGTAGGGGGCAATGTGCATGTCAATCTCTCCTTGAGGGGCGTGGAGGAGGAGGGGCCGGAGATGGGACCGGCGGCCCGCCCGCGATCAGGCGGTGATCTTGTCCACGGTGTCGAACTCGAACTTGATTTCCTTCCAGGTCTCCATCGCGATCGCGAGCTCGGGGCTGTGGCGGGCCGCCTCGGTCAGGATCTCGCGACCCTCCCGTTCGACCTGCCGGCCCTGGTTCCGTGCCTCCACACACGCCTCGAGCGCCACCCGGTTGGCGTGGGCGCCGGGTGCATTGCCCCACGGGTGACCGAGCGTCCCGCCGCCGAACTGCAGGCAGGCGTCGTCGCCGAAGATCGCCACCAGTGCGGGCATGTGCCAGACGTGGATGCCTCCGGAAGCAACGGGGATGACGCCGGGCATCGACCCCCAGTCCTGGTCGAAGAAGATGCCGCGCTTGCGGTTCTCGGGGATGTAGGACTCCCGCAGCGTGTCGATCCAGCCCATCGTGGCCTCGCGATCGCCTTCGAGCTTGCCGACCACGGTGCCGGCGTGGAGATGGTCGCCCCCGGACAGGCGCAAGCACTTGGCGAGCACCCGGAAGTGGATGCCGTGCATGGGGTGGCGGTCGACCACCGCGTGCATGGCGCGGTGGATGTGGAGCAGCATGCCGTTCTTGCGGCACCAGTTCGCCAGGCCTGTGTTGGCGGTGAAGCCGGCGGTGAAGAAGTCGTGCATGATGATCGGGGCGCCGAGCGACTTGGCGAACTCGGCCCGCTCGTACATGTCCTCCGGCGTGGCCGCGGTGACGTTGAGGTAGTGGCCCTTGCGCTCGCCCGTCTCGGCCGTGGCCTTGTGCACCGCTTCCATCACGAACTCGTAGCGGTGGTTCCAGCGCATGAACGGCTGGCTGTTGATGTTCTCGTCGTCCTTGGTGAAGTCGAGCCCGCCTCGGAGGCACTCGTAGACCGCACGCCCGTAGTTCTTGGCCGACAGGCCGAGCTTGGGCTTGATCGTGCAGCCCAGCAGCGGGCGCCCGTACTTGCCGAGGCGGTCGCGCTCCACCTGGATGCCGTTGGGGGGGCCGCCGCAGGTCTTCACGTACGCCAGCGGGAAGCGAATGTCCTCGAGGCGCAGGCTGCGGATCGCCTTGAAGCCGAAGACGTTGCCCACGAGCGAGGTCAGGACGTTGACGACCGAGCCTTCCTCGAACAGGTCGATCGGGTAGGCCACGAAGGCGAAGAAGGCCCCGGAGCCGTCCTTGACCGGGTCGATTCGGTAGGCCCGGCCCTTGTAGTAGTCGAGATCGGTGAGCAGATCGGTCCACACCGTGGTCCAGGTGCCGGTGGACGACTCGGCGGCCACCGCCGCGGCCGCTTCCTCGCGCGGCACGCCCTCCTGGGGCATCACCTTGAAAACGGCCAGGAGGTCCGTGTCCAGCGGCACGTAGTCCGGGGTCCAGTAGTTGTCGGCGTAGTTCTTCACACCGGCCTGGTAGCTCTTGTCTGCCACGCGGTTCTCCTCGGCTGAAGCCCGTCTGGGCCCGGTCTCGGGCTCCCCCACTACGGGGTCTGGCGATTCCTGGGTGAGTCATCCAGACCGTATGCCGCCGAGGACTCAGAGTAAAGTGAATAGTTTCTTATGCGTTATTAGTAATTGCTTATGAGTGCGGCGAGCGAGGCCGTCGGGCGAGGGGGCAGGGCTCGATCGAACCGGCGCCCCTGGCGACGCACGCGGCCGTTGACCGCGGGTGGAGGGGCGGCTCACCCGTGCCGTGAGGGCCGCCGCTCAGAAGGTGACGGCCGCCTCGTTGGACACGGGCGCGCCGCCGGGATGCGACACCGTGTAGCGGTAGGTGCCGGTGACCCGGCCCAGGCTGTCGGTGTGGGCGCCGTCGTTGGGCGTGGTCGCCACCACCACCCCGTCGCGGCGGACCTCGACCTGCGGCGCGGTGGCTCCCGACCAGGCCAGGTCGGCGTAGCGCTTCCCGCCCCTGGTCCGCCCCACCGCCGACAGCATGATCGACGCCGGCGCCGTGGTGGTCGTGGTGGCCGACGTGGTCGTGGTGGTCCCCCCGCCCGACGTACGGAACGGGCCGGTGATCTCGTAGGTGCGGCCGGGGTTGCGCTGGGAGCTGAGGTACAGCCGGGTGCCGGACGGGTCGAACGCCGGGCCGGTGAGCTCGGAGCCGGACACGCCCAGGCGCAGGAACGGAGCCACCTCGCCCTCGGGGGAGAGGATGACCAGCTCCATGTTGCCGCCGTCCTCGGCCACGAACACGTCGCCCGAGCGGGAGACCGTGACGTTGTCGACGCCGGTGAGCACGGGCGTGGGCGACGTGTTGTCGTCGTAGATCACCGTGAGGGCGTTGGCCACGGGGTCGTAGGTCCACACCCGGTTGTCGCCCTTGGTGGTGAAGTACACCTTGTCGGTGTCGTACCAGGCGCCCTCGCCGCCGTTGAAGACCTTCATGGCCGCCACCTGGTCCTTGCAGGCGGTGGGGCTGCCGTCCGGGTCGGGGACGGTCGCCCACCCGAGCGCGCCGCCCGACTCGGTGAGGACCTGGAGGGTGCCGGCCGACAGGTCGGGCCAGGCGGCGGGCACGAAGCGGTACAGCCCGCCGTCGGACGCGTCCTCGGTGAGGTAGACGTGGTGGCGCACCGGGTCGACGGCGGCCGCCTCGTGGTTGAACGTGCCCAGCGCGGGGCGCACCACGCCGGGGCTGAGGCCGACGGGGTCGCACTCCCACACCCGGCCGGCGGCGACCTCCTCGCACGACAGCCACGTGCCCCACGGCGTGGGGCCGCCGGCGCAGTTGCGGCTGGTGCCGTCGAGGATGCGCCGGGCCTCCACCACCTGGCCGGCGGCGTCGAAGCGCAACATGCCCGCCCCGCCGGGCGAGGACTCGCTGTTGGAGACGTAGATCCACCCGCCGTCGCCCGTGGCGAAGGTGGCCCCGCCGTCGGGGTTGGTGTGCCAGGTGTAGCCGGTGCCGGGGACGACCTGGCCGGTGGTGGCCACCACCCGCGACGAGAACCCGGCGGGGAGCTGGAGGCCGTTGGCGTCGGCCGGGCCGAGGGGACCGTACGGGCCGTCGCCGGCGGCCGAGGCCCGCAGCAGCCGGGGCCAGGCGGGGCCGACGGTGAAGGCGGTGCCGGCGAGCACCCCCACCTTGAGGAAGTCGCGTCGTCGCACGGCGGCGAGGATACCGGGGCGACCTGAACGCACCGCGCCGGGCGCCCGACGGGGCGATGAACAACTTCCCGCCGCTCATCGCGCCGCGGCCGAGCCGGCGCCGCCCGAGACGTCGGTGCGCCGTCAGCCGCCGAGCACGACCAAGCGACGCCTCCTCGGCCACCTCCACAACGAGCGCCACGCCTTATTCACCTTCCTCCTCCATCCCGGAGTGGACGCCACCAACTGGCGGGCAGAGCAGGCCATCCGCCCGGCGGTGGTGAACCGCAAGGTGTGGGGAGGCAACCGCACCCGCCGGGGGGCCGACACCCAGGGGCGCATCATGAGCGTGCTGCGCACCGCCGCCCAGCAAGGCGTCGACCCCGTCGACTGGCTGGCCCGCTTCGCCCGGGCACCCGACCTCGCCGTCGTCCCCCTGTTCATTCCCCGATAGGAGGTCGTCGGCGGTCGGTCATTCACCGTTGAAGCTGCGGCGCGCCCCCGCTATCCAAGTACGTCAACGCTTCGGTGTCGACGTCGGCATCTCGATCGGCAGCATGTCGGCGGAGTGACTCCCATTGAGTCGCTTCCAACCGTCGGGCCCGGTGCCGTTAACCCCCCGTACCGGCAGCTCTGCGACCGGACCCTGGGCGCCGACGCGTAAGGCAACTGCCTTGACGCGCCGCTTGGCCGTCGTGAGGTAGGTCTGGCTGGTGTCGAATCCGACGCATCGACGGCCAAGCTCCATCGCAGCAAGTGCGGACGTGCCAGAGCCGACGAAGGGATCAAGCACGAGGTCGCCTGGTTTGCTCGTCAGGCTGATGCATCGCCCGGCCAGCAACACGGCGAACTCGGCGCCGTGTCCGTTCTTGCCATTCGCCGTGGGTAGATGCCACACATCGGTGATCTTCCCGGCGGACTCGTATGGAGCGTTGCTGCCACCCAGGCGCGCATCACGACTCGGCCAGAAGGACTTGTCGAAGTAGGGCGTTTCGCCCGGCGTGAGGTGAAGGATGACTTCAGCCTGTCGAGTCACTCCGCTCTTGACGTGTTCCGGTGTGCTGTCCTTGTTCCATGTGATGTAGCTCTTGACCCGATAGCCGATACGTGAAGCGCGCTGAGCGACGCGGGCCGGGATCATCGCCAACTCGCCGTCCAGGAGATACATGTGGCCGGCGCTATGGCGGCATGCCGCATGCCAGTCCAGCCGAGGGCGTATTCGGGATCAGACGAGGTAGCGCTTGCGGGCCTCGGCGTCACCTCGCCGCCCGAAGTAGTCGGCACCGAGCTCGTCGTAGGTGGCACCGTCAGCGGCGAGCACGTGGGTGGCGTCCATCCGCTGGTGTAAATGTCGACGGGCGTAGGTTCCTTCGAAGAGCTGACAACTCCAACGAAAGGACCTACACCCGTGACTGCACGAGTATCGCCCAGCGAGAGCATCCGCGCTGAGATCGACGAGCTGAT
>DATLFN010000029.1 GCA_035540975.1 Acidimicrobiales bacterium | reverse complement strand
GCACGGGGGTGGGGGTCGGCGCTGGCCCGGATCCCGGCGACGCCCAGCAGGTACCCGGCCCCCGCGCCGCACAGGACCCACCGGGCGGGGCCGGCGAGAGGGGCGTCGGCCGTGGACTCGACCACCAGCTGCATGCCCACGCCGAGGGCGGCGATGCCCCCGTAGACGGGCAGGTGCGAGTACACGTAGGCGAGCCCGCGCGTCCCACCCGGGGCGCCCTCCTCCACGAAGTCGAACGTCAGCCACCACAGGCAGAGCACGAGCAGGGCGGCGGCCACGACCGCCGCCCAGAGCGAAGCCCACCGCGCCGGTGGTCCGCACCGTCGGAGCGGACCGAAGGCGACCGCACCGACGGCGAACATGGCCGCGGCCTTCGACAGCCGGTGCACCACGTCGTCGGTGTCGAACCGCTCGGCGTACATGACGAAGTCGACCACGCCACGGCCGCGAACACGCCGGCGAACCACACGGCGCCGAGCAGCGACTGGTCGGCCGCCAGCAGCTCGTTGGTGCGGCTGACGGCGACGACGAACACGAGGTCGAAGAACAGCTCCGTCCACGTCGCCTGGCGCTCCCTGTCGCTGTCCTCGGCCGTGCGCAGCACGGGCGGGCGGACGGCGCCGGTGGTCCCCGACTCGTCGTCCGCGGCGGTCGAATCCGGTTGCTGGACGGTCATCGTCGGGCGCCGCCGCTGGCCGGAGGGGCCGCCGTGCGCGTGCGACGCACCGGGCAGCCGCCGTCGGGAAACGGTCGGCGCCCGGGACGGCCGAGCCGTTTGACCGCCGCCGGCGGCGGGCACGAGTGCCGGTTGTCCCAACGAGGAGGCACGAGATGGACCAGCGAGACGACTCCCGCCGCATCGACGACCGGAATGCCGAGGACCGGGACGACCACCCGGTCGGGACGGGCACGGGGACGGGGGCCGGTGCCACCGCCGGTGCCGTCGCCGGCGCCGCCGTGGCCGGTCCCCCCGGAGCGGTGGTCGGCGGCGTGGTGGGCGGCATCGCCGGCGGTGCGGCCGGCCACGGCGTGGCCGATGCCGTCAACCCGGAGGGCGACGAGGTCTCCGGCGACCGCGTCCCCGACCCGGGGACCGGCGACGAGGACACCATCGGCCGCGACTGACGACCGACGCGGGCCGGCGACGTGCCGGCCCGCCCGATCGCCGCACCGCGGCCGGAGACGGCCCTCGCCCGCCGGGGGCCTCGAGGTTGCGGCACTGGGCGAGCGTCGCCGTCCGTGACCGTCGCGCCGATCGGCCGGGAGCGGCTGCGCCTGGTCGGCCGCCGGCTCCAGTGGGCGACCGTCGCCTGGAACGGCGTCGAGGTCCTCGTCACGATCGGGCTCGGCGTCACCTCGGGCTCCCTGGCGCTGATCGCCTTCGGGCTCGACTCGCTGGTGGAGGTGTTCGCCTCCCTCGTCGTCGTCTGGCACCTCGACGGGGCACCGGGCGAGCCCGACGGGCGCGACCGGCGGGCGCTGCGCCTCGTCGCCGTGGCCTTCGGCGTCCTCGCCGCCTGCCTGATCGTCGCCGGCGCCCGCCAGTTGGTCGCCGGTGACGAGCCCGGCGAGTCCCCGGCCGGCATCGTGTTCCTGGCGGTCACCGCCGCCGTCATGTTCGGGCTGGCGCGCTGGAAGCGACGGGTCGGCACCGCCCTCGCCAGCGCCCCGTTCCGGGCCGAGGCGTCCATCACCTTCCTCGACGGCTGCCTGGCGTCGAGCATCCTCGCCGCGCTGGTGGTGAACGCGGCGTTCGCCTGGTGGTGGGCGGACCCGCTCGCCGCCATGATCATCGGCGGCGTCGCCGCCCACAGCGCCGGCCGGGCGTGGGCCGAGGCGGCCTGACAGGCCCATCCGTTCTGTGGAGCCTCGGCACCGATCCTGCGGTTGGGGGTGTCCACAGAAGGGCGGGTGGCCGGGTCACTCCAGCCGCTCGAGGACCATCCCCCTGGACCGTGGCTCCCTTGCGTCCGGCGTTGCCGGAAAGGTGGCGACACCCGGGCCGGTGAACCAGGGCCATTGGTCCTTTCGCGCCCGCGGACTCGGTGTCCGGTGTGCGCAGCCCCGGACGCCGGGGAAGGACGGATGAGGAGGAGGTCGAACCATGCTCTTCGCCGATCGGGTGGACGCCGGGCGCCGGCTGGCCGCCGAGGTGGAGCACCTCGGCGACGCCGACGTCGTCGTCCTCGGGCTGCCCCGCGGAGGGGTCCCGGTGGGCGCCCAGGTGGCCCACCACCTCGGTGCGCCGCTGGACGTGATCGTGGTGCGCAAGCTGGGCGTGCCGGCGCAGCCGGAGCTGGGCATGGGTGCCATCGGCGAGGACGGCATACGGGTGGTGAACGAATCGGTCGTGCGGGTGGCGGGCGTCTCGCCCGAGGACCTGGCCAGGGTGGAGCAGCGGGAGCGGGCCGAGCTGGAGCGGCGGGCCGAGCGGTTCCGGGGCGACCGGCCGAGGATCCCCGTCGACGGGCGCACGGTGGTCGTCGTCGACGACGGCATCGCCACCGGGTCCACCGCCCGCGCCGCCTGCCAGGTCGCCCGGGCCCAGGGGGCCGCTCGCGTCGTGCTGGCGGTCCCGGTGGCGCCGCCCGGGTGGGCGGCCCGCTTCGAGGGCGACGCCGACGAGCTGGCCTGCGTCGCCAACCCGGAGCCGTTCCACGCCATCGGTCAGTGGTACCGCGACTTCTCGCAGACCACCGACGAGCAGGTCGTCGCCTGCCTGGCCCAGTCGACCCGCCGCTGACCGCCGGCGGGCCCGCCAAACCCCGGCTCAGGCCGCGTCGCGCAGGGCGTCGATCTCCCGCCGGGCGGCCAGCTGGGCGAGCGCCTCGGCCTCCATCTGGCGCACGAGCGGCCCGGGGAGGGCGAGCTCGCGGGCCACGGCCCGGACGCTGAGGGGGACGCCCCGGTCGATGCCGTAGCGCAGCCGCAGGACGGCGCCGTGCTGCTCGGGCAGCGCCGCCAGCGCCGCCTGCAACACCTGGTTGCGCAGGCTGACCGAGATCTCCTCGTCGGGGCCCGGGGCGTCGGCGGGCACGTACTCGCCCATCGTCGTCTCCTCGCCCTCCTGGCCGACCGGCTGGTCGAGGCTCACCACGACGCGTGCCGCGTCGCGCACGGCGAACACCTGGTGCACCGTCAGACCGGTGGCGTCGGCCAGCTCCTCGTCGCTGGGCGAGCGGCCGAGCACCTCCGTCAGCTCGCGGCGGGCGGCGCCGATGGCGCGCTCGCGGTCGGCGACGCCGGCGGGGATGCGGATGGTGCGCGCCTGGTTCTGGACGGCCCGCTGGAGCGCCTGGCGGATCCACCACGTCGCATAGGTGGAGAACTTGAAGCCGCGCCGCCAGTCGAACTTCTCGACGGCCCGCACCAGGCCGAAGATGCCCTCCTGGACCAGGTCGAGCAGGGCGATGTCGTGGCCCTGGTAGCGCTTGGCGATCGACACCACCAGGCGCAGGTTCGCCAGGATCATGCGCTGCCTGGCTCCGGCGTCGCCCGCCTCGACCCACCGCGCCACCTCGATCTCCTCCTCGGCGGTCAGCAGGGGGTGGCGCCCGATCTCGTCGAGGAACTGGCGCAGGCTGTCGGTGGTGAAGTGCACCACCTCGTCGTCGGCACGGGCGGCGCGACCGCGTCGCCGGCCGCAGTCGTCGCTCACCACGACGCCCATTCCGTCCAGGCGCCGGTAGAGCGCGTCGACGCCCTCGTCGTCGAGCGCCAGCGCGTCGATGAGCCTCTCGACCCGCGACAGGGCGACGGTCCCCCGTCTGGCACCGCGGCGAACGAGGTCGGCCATGCGCCGGTCCACATCGCGATCGACGACGGGTGTGGTCATCGATGTATACGTTCGGCCGGTTCGGGGCCGCGCAACAGGTCCGAAGGTCAGAAATCTCTCGGCCGGCCCGCCGGGACGGCCCACCGCAGCGCCGGTGCTACCCGCGCGTCTCCCAGAAGTCCACCACGTCGGCGAGGCTCACGAACGTCTCCTCGCCCGAGCTGTCCAGCCACACCCGCTCGGCGGTGACACCGAGGAGGAACCCGTCGTGGATGCACGACTGGTCCGTCAGCGCCACGCTCACGCGCCGCCCCTGGAGCGCTCGAAGGTCGCCCACCAGCCTGTGTCGCATCTGGCCCCCTTGCACCCACCTGTGCCCGTCCGGGTCAAGTGTGCCCCCGCAACCCCGGGTTGCTCAACCTCCCGACGAATCGGACAGGTCACGCCGGGGCCGGCGACCGTTCCCCGTCCCCCGGTCCGCCGCCCTCCTCGTGGCCCCGGGCGGCACCGACGACGTTCACCACCACGGCGGTCACGGGCACGGCGAGGATGCTCCCGGCCAGGCCGAACAGGGCGCCCGCGGCGGTGATGGCGAGCAGCACGACGACGGGGTGGAGGTTGAGGGCCCGCCCGTACACCAGGGGGGCGAGCAGGTCGTTGTCGAACTGCTGGATGACGACGGCGACCACGGCGACCACCACCGCGGCCTCGACGCCGCCCGTCGCCAACGCCACCAGCACCGCCACCACTCCGGAGACGATGGCACCCACGAAGGGCACGAAGGCGGTGATGAACGTGAGCACGGCCACCGGCGCCGCCAGCCTGGCCCCGACCAGGGCGAGCGTGATCCCGATCGCCACACCCTCGACGAAGCCGAGCAGGGCGGCCCCCCGCAGGTAGCCGCCGACCGTCTCCCAGGCCCGGGCGGCCATCACCCCGGCCACGTCGCGCCGGTCGGCGGGGACCATCCTGCGCCCCCACGCCACGAAGCGGTCGCCGTCCTTGAGCGCGAAGAAGGTGATGATCAGGGCCAGCACCACCCCGAGGACGGCCTCCACCACGGCGATCGCCCCCGAGACCACGGCGCCGCCCGAGGACCCGGCCGCCGCCCGGACGGTGTCCCCCAGGTCGGCGCGGAACCGGGCCACGTCCTCCCGGCTCACGTCGAAGGGGCTGTCCTCGACCAGCCACCGCTCCACGTCGTCCACGGCGTCGCCCAGGGTGGGGCCGAGGTCCCCGGCCTCGTCGGCCACCACGGCCCCGACCACGGAGAACGCCGCCGTCACCAGCGCCAGGAACCCGAGCACCGTGACGGCCGCCGCCAGCCCGGCGGGCCACCGCCGGCGTCGCAGCCACCGGGCGGGCGACCACAGCACGCGGGTGACGAGCAGCGTCAGGACGAGCGGGAAGAGGACCAGGCGCAGGCGCCCGAGCAGGGCCAGGACAGCCACCGCGGCGGCACCCACGACCAGCAGTCGCCAGCTCCAGGCGGCGGCGCGCTCGAGGCCAGCCGGGACGGCCGGGCGGGGACGCCGCTCGGGCGCCGGGCGCGGCTCGTCGTGGTCGATCTCGGTCATGCTGCACCCCTTCCCCGGAAGGCGCGGCCGCCATCGTCCGGCCGCACCTGGCGCGCCGCAGCGACGCCTACGACGGCGGGGCGATGTTGCGGTTCACCCGGAACAGGTTGTCGGGGTCGTACTCCGCCTTCACCTTGCGGAGCCGCTCGAAGTTGTTGCGGTAGGCGGCCTCCGTGCGGTCGGCGTCGTCGTCCGCCAGCTGGAAGTTGACGTAGTTGCCTCCCGTCGAGAAGGGCCGGATCGTCTCCCACGAGCTGCGCACCCAGTCGAGGTGGTCGCCCGACCGCGGGTCCCCGGGCGGCCACGACCCGGCGAAGCCGGTGACGTAGGCGGCGTCGCGGTTGCCCACCGCGCCGTCGTCCTCCGGCCGCTCGTTCAGGGCACCCGCCAAATGGAAGATCATCGACTGAGACATCGGCGACGTCACCTTCTCGGCGGCGGTCCGGAAGGTGTCGAGGAACTCGTCGGGCAGCGACGGGACGAACTCGGTCTTCCAGTAGTAGTGCGGGCCCTTGGGTTGGGTGGCGTCGAGCATCTGCTGCTGGGCCGCGTACGGCTTCTCCATGACGAGGTCGAAGATCGGGTCGCCGAGGGCCCGCACCGGTGCGAGGTCGGTCCCGGCGTCGGCGCCCGTGTAGCAGAGGACCATGGCCACGATCGGCTTCCCGTGCCACTCGGGCGGCACGAACGGGGCGGGCGGAGCGAGACGGACGCTGCACACCGCCGTGAGCTCGCGGGGTGCCGAGCCCGTCAGCTGCCGGTACGCGCGGAGGACCTCGTCGGCCCGGGCGCCCGGCCAGGCGATGAGCCCTCCGGTGACCGTCGGCCCGACGTCGAAGAGCGAGAACGTGAAGCGGGTGGCGATCCCGTAGTTGCCGCCGCCGCCCCGCAGCGCCCAGAACAGCTCCGGCTCGCGGTCGTGGTCGGCCGCGAGGACCTGTCCGTCGGCAGTGACCACCTCCACCTCCCGCAGGGTGTCGACGGTCCAGCCGTACCGGCGGGTGAGGTACCCGAAGCCACCGCCGAGCGTGAGGCCGGCCACGCCCGTCTCGGACACGAAGCCCAGGATGGCGGCCAGGCCGTGCTCCTGGGTCACGGTGTCGACGTCGCGCAGGATGCAGCCGGGACCGACGTGGACGACGCGGCCTTCGACGTCCACGTCCACCTGGCGCATCAGCGACATGTCGAGGGTGAGCCCACCGGGCGCGATGGACGTGCCGGCGATGTTGTGGCCACCGCCCTTCACGCTCGTCAGCAGGCGGTGGCCGGCGGCGAAGCGGACCACGGCGGCGACGTCGGCCGCGCTCGTCGGCCGCACGACGACCGCGGGCACCCGGGCCACCATGCCGTTCCAGATGCGGACGGCGTCGTCCCACCCGTCGTCGCCGGCGCGCAGCACCGGCCCGTCCAGCCCGCCCGCCAACGCGTCCAGGTCCGCAGCCGACAACGAGACCGTCCCGCCGTCCAGACCGGTGACGTCGATCGCCTCCGTGCTCATGGCATCCCTCCCCTGTAGCCCCCCCAGACTGTACCGACGACCGGTCGGCCGGAACAGGCCCACCCGGTCCGGTCCCGCAGGCTCTCGACGAGGATCACGGCGGTGACACGGCGGTGACGGGCTCCGTCGCACGCGAGCGCGCCTCCTCCTCCCCCTCCCTCGTCGTCGCCAGCGCCCCTCCGACCGCCACGGCAGCGACGAGCCCGGCGGCGGCCGCCCCCCGCAGGATCGACGCCCTCGTCGCCGGTTCGCGGAGCATCACGGCGCCGACCAGGGCGCCGCCCGCCAACCCGCCCAGATGGCCGCCGATCGAGATGCCAGGAAGGGCGAACGTCATCAGCACGTTCACCACGACCAGGGTGCCGATGGGCGTGCGCCACACGTTGGCGCCCCTCAGGTGCAGCCCCACGGCGGCCGCGCCGAGGAGCCCGAAGACGGCGCCCGACGCTCCCGCCGTGTGGGCTTCGGGCCGGAGCAGGACGGCGCCGAACGACCCCGACAGCAGGGCAGCGGTGTAGAGGGCGGCCAGGCGGACCCGGCCCAGCACGGGCTCGAGCAGGCCTCCCAGCTGGTGCAGCACCACCATGTTGAGCCCGAGGTGGAGGAGCCCGTAGTGGACGAAGCCCGAGGTGACGAGCCGGTACCAGTCCCCGCCCTCGACGGCCGGCCCGTACAGCGCCAGCCTGCGGTGGATGCTCTCGACGCCACCGAACAGCGACCCCCCGCGGTCGCCTACGGCCGACGCCCCGTCGAGCAGGCCGAGCACGAACACGGTGAGGTTGGCGGCGATCACGAGGTGCGTGACGAAGAGGTTCGTCCGGGCGTTCCAGCGCCGGGCCCGCTCGCGCACCGGCGGCCGAGCCGCCTTCAGGCACTGCCAGCAGTGGGAGCCGACGGGCGCCGGCGTCAGGCAGTCCGCGCACGCAGGGCGGTCGCATCGGGTGCACGACCGCCCCGTCTCACGGTCGGCGTGGTGGAAGCACCGGCCCTCCATGATCGCGACGATACGGGCCGCCCCCGGACGGCGGGGAGCGCCCGACAGCCTCGGCCGGCCCGGGCCGACGTCAACCGCCGTCAATCTCGGTTGACAGCTCGGCGGCGTCAACGTAGGATGACGCCGTGAGCGAGGCGACGGAGCTGGCGGCCGAGGCGGGCAGCCCCGACCCGGTGGTGGGCCTGCGGGCGGTCGCCGCGCTGCGCCGGCTGCTGGACACGCTCGAGGATCTGCAGGTGGCCAACGCCCGGTCGATGGGCTGGTCGTGGCAGGACATCGCCGAGGTCCTCGGCGTCAGCCGCCAGGCGGTGCACAAGAAGCACGCCGGCTCCCGGAGGAGGAGGTAGGCGATCGTGTTCGAGCGGTTCGAAGCCCGGCGCCGTCGTGGTCTCGGCCCGGGACCTCGGCCACCGGCTCGTCGCCGCCCCGTGCCGCACGCCCTTCACGCCCGGGCCCACCAAGGCGCTGGAGCCGGCGCTGCGCCACGCGGTACGGCGGCGGTCCGGCCGGACACCCCGGACCACGTCGTGCTCCGCGTGCTCACCGAATGACGGGGCGGGCCGTGCAGGTCCTCGTCGAGAGCGGCGTGGAGACGAGCCGGCTCCCGGCCCATATCGAGGCGGGCAAGAAGGCAGCCTGACCCCGACACGCCCTCGGCGCGGCTGGCAGCGGGAGCGGCCGGCTGGCCGCCGGGTCAGCTCTTGCAGATGCTCCCCTGGCCCCGCGAGCGGCACCCGTTGGGGGCCGTCGTGGTGGTCGTCGGGTCGGGCCGCGTCGTGGTCGTCGTCGTCGTGGTGGTGGCCGGCGGTCGGGTGGTCGTCGTGGTGGCGGGCGGTACCGCGGTCGTGGGGGCCGCGGTCGGTGGCACAGGCGTCGGCGTGGTCGGCGGCGGCGGCGCAGGCGGCGCAGGCGGCGCTGGCGGCGGCGGCGCCGTGGTCGGCGGCGGCGGTGCAACCGCCGCGGCGGGCGGGCGCCGGGGACCGGCGGTCGTCGACGGCGTGGGACGGGGGGGCACCGTCGCGACGGGCGGGATGGTGAGGTCGGGATCGGTGATGGCCGGCGCCACCGTCTCCGGCACCGGCACCACGACGGGCGCCGGGCGCGGCGGCGGCTCGACCGGGGACGGGCCGGTGCGGCGGGCGGCGGCGGCGATGCGCCGCAGCAGCTCCACGCCGCTCCAGTCCTGCACCTCGAGCCGGCGCAGACCGAGGCGGTCGTCCTGCGGCGTCGCCAGCGGGATCGACTCCTGCTCGTCCTGGTGGAACGCGATCGCGAACCGCCGGTCGACCTCGTCGCGGAGGACCCGACGGACCTCCGGGGAGTTCGTCCGCTCCGCCCCGTAGGCGCCGAAGGGGTAGGCGAACGCCACGGCCCGGCGGTCGGTGTGGTCTTCGATGGCGGTGCTGGAGCTGGCCAGGTCGGCCCGGACCCGGGCCCGGTACTCCTCGAGGGTCTCGCCCTCGTACAGGCTCGTCAGTGCCGGCAGCTTCCCGCCGCCGGCGGCCTCGTGCTCGCGATGCAGCTCGGCGGTGTGGGCCTGGAGGTCCCACCGCCCGGAACGGGCGTAGGACTCGAGCCTGTCCCAGGACGCGTAGTAGATGCCGGGCTCGGAGGCGGCGCCGGTGATGACGAACATGGTCGCCGACATCTCCGCCTCCTTCAGGAGCGGGTCGGCGAACATCATGGCGTCGGTGCGGCCGTCGTCGAACGAGAGCATCACCGCCTTCTCCGGCAGGGGAGCACCCCCGTCGAACGCCGCGGCGACCTCGGCGGCGGTGACCGTCCGCATCCCCGCCGCCTTCAGGGTGGCCAGGTGCTCGGCGAAGCGCCCCGGCGGGATGACGAACCCGCCTTCGCCGTCCGAGGCCGACCCGATCCCGTGGTAGGCGAGCGCCATGACGGCGCCCTCGTAGCGCGGCGCAGCCCTGACCGCGGCGGCCTGCTGCGCGGCGGTCAGGTCGGGCAACGAGGGCGGGGCCAGGGCGACCAGCGCCCGGTCGCGCACCAGGCGGCCCTCGGGCGTCAGGTTCAGGTAGGCGGCGAATGGCAGCGCCGACAGCGGGAGGGCGACCAGGCCGGTCACCAACTGGCGGATCCCGGCGGTGCGCAGCCAGCCGGTGCGGGGCCGGAGGTGCCGCGGCCGACTCATCGCTCGAGGACCGGCGCGTGGTCGGCGGCGGCCGATTCGCCCTCCCGCCGACCGTGCTGGTAGTCGTCGGGCCGGCCGAAGCGGGCCCCCATCGCCTGGGGAGGCCGGCGGACGTCGGGTGGCAGGGCGACCACCAGGCCCTGGTCGATGCGGGCGTGCTCGACGGTCGACGCCCGTGTGCCCCACCTCGTGTCCCGCATGGTGAGGATGCCCCAGTAGGTCTGGAACACCAGGACGCTCATGTAGAGCGCCACGAACGTCATGCCGTGGAACCACAGCCCGTCCTGGCGCTTGAAAGCGTAGAAGAGCGAGTACAGCAGCGCCATGGCGTAGGTGCCGACGACGTAGAACCACAGCCCGCCCGGCTCCCCGCCGAGAAGCCGGCCCGCCACCGCGTGCAGGACGACCCATGGCGCCATGAACGGGAACGCGATGGAGGCGTAGGTGAAGACGGCGGCGGCGGGGTTCTTGCGCCAGAAGTAGCGCAGCACCTGCATGGACTCCCGCAGCCACGACTTCTTCCATCGCAGCTGCTGGCGGAAGAAGACGCGCAGCCGCTCGGGGGCGACCGTCTCCGCGCGAGCCGACGCCTGGTACACCACCCGGTGGCCGGTGAGGATGCGGTTGGTCAGGGCCCGGTCGTCGCCGAAGGTGGCGGGCCGGCCGAGGAACGTCTGGAACTCCCAGCCCTCGAGGAGCGGGAGCACGACCCTGCGCCGGTACGCGGCGCAGCACCCCGACGCGCACGTGACGGTGCCCGACAGCAGGGACTCGGTCCCCTTGATGACCCGGAACGCCGAGAAGTACCGGACCTGCTGCATCTTGGTCAGCCAGTTGACGCCGCTGTTGCGCACGTCGGCGTGACCGACCACGGCCCCCACCCGGCGGTCGGCGAAGGGCTGCACGAGGTTGACGACGGCGTCGGCGTCGAGGTAGGAGTCGGAGTCGACGAACACGAGGATCTCGCCTGTCGCCCGCCGGATCCCCTCCGCCATGGCGCCCCGCTTGCCGTAGTTGCGCCCGAGCGTCACCGCGTACAGCTGTGGCCAGCGCTGCTTGGCCTCCTGGATCCGCTCCCAGGTGCGGTCCGACGACCCGTCGTCGACGGCGATCACCTGGAGGCGGCTGGCCGGGTAGTCCACGGCGAGGCACGAGGCGATCGTCCCGATGATCCCGTCCTCCTCGTTGAACGCGGGGATGATGATCGACACCGTGGGGCGAAAGCCGCGGTCGGGCACGGACCGGTAGAACAGCGCCACGACGAAGCGCCCGAGGACGTACAGGACGACGGCGATGGAGTAGGTCGCGAACAGCGGGTCGCGGGCCAGCGTGGCGAAGGTCAGGTCCTTGGTGAGCCAGACGAACCCGAGGATGACGGCGGCGTAGGCGACGATGGCGAGCTTGAGGGCGCCGCGCAGCACGGCGCGAGCGGCGGCGAGGGCCCGCTGTCCCGCAGAACGGGGGGCCGGGCGTGCGACGTCGGGTTCGCCGGCCGGCGAGCCCGAGGGCAAGGAGCTCGGAGCGTTCGACGCCAGGATGACGACCCTCCTCCGTAGAGGCCACCGTTGGGACCCGGAGTCCATCGGCGTCCGGCGGCCGCCCCTTGAGCGCTGGGGTGGCCCGGCGGCCGGCCGGCCGAATGCGGCCACCGTGCTGGGCGCCCACGGGCCGGCGGCGTCGAGCGAGCGTCCATCGGTCCGGCGTGGTGGAATCGCGCCTGATGGACGTCTCTGCGCTGCTCGTCGAGTTGTACGGCCGCATCCCGCCTCTGGCCCGGGCGGCGGTGGACGGCCTCGACCCCGCCCGCCTGACAGAAGCGCCCGGTGTCGGCGCGAACCCCGTCGGCTGGCTGGTGTGGCACGTCGCCCGGGTGGCCGACGACCACGTCGCCGAGATCCTGGGGGCCGACCAGCTGTGGGTGGGCGGCGACTGGGCGGGGCGGTTCGGCCTCGAGCCCGACCCCGCCAACAACGGTTACGGCCACACGGCCGAGCAGGTGGCGGCGGTCCGGCCGGAGTCCTCGGAGGCGCTCCTCGAGTACCTCGGCGCCGTCCACGAGCGCACCGTCGCCATGCTGGAGGACCTGTCCCCCGCCGACCTCGACCGCATCGTGGACCGCCGCTGGGACCCACCCGTCACCCTCGGCGTGCGCCTGGTGAGCATCGCCGACGACGCCCTCCAGCACGTCGGCCAGGCCGCCTACGTCCGGGGCCTCCTCGGCGCCTGAGGACGGGCGGAGCGCCGCCACGGCCGGCGAGGGGCTCGGCGCCGGCAGCTCCGGTGCCGGTGTTCCGGCGGCAAACTCGGGCGCATAGCGCCCCTTCCTGCCGCCGGAACCGGTCGCCCCGACGGTCAGCGGTCGGCGCAGGGCTCGGCGCCGGGAAGCTCGGGACGGAAGGCGAGCCACCAGAACGTCGCTCCCGAGCGCCAGCGGGCGTCGGCCCGCGCGTCGGCGGCGGCGGACAGGACCCGCTCGGCGTCGTCGCCGGTGAAGCCGAGGCAGCGCCCGCCGAACTGCTCGCGCCCACCGTTGGCCACGTCGGCGAGGGGCCATTCCACCTCGGCGGGCGCCGGCTCGCCCGGCAGCCCGCTCCGGTCCACCTCGGCGTAGGGCCGCACCAGCACCGACACGGCCGTCGCCCGGTACGGCCCGGCGGCGGTGTCGCCCAGGCGCCCGGTCTCGGCCACCAGGTCGAGGAGCCGGCGGCGGGCGTCCAGCTGGGTGGCTGACAGGCCGGGGCCGTCGTCGATGTCGAGCGCGTAGACGTCGGTGCGGTGGGTCCCTTCGCCGTCGACGAGCACGAACGTCGTGGTCGGCGCGTCGGCCACCGGGGGCCGGCCGAGGTCGAGGGACTTCCCGACGCCGGCCGCCTCGGCCGCCTGGACCACGTGGCGGACCTCGTCGGCGCCGACCGAGCCCGTCCGCAGGTTGGGCAGGGCCCGGCCGGGATACTCGAGCGTGGTCGGGCCGGGGACGACGACCCGGCCGTCGGCGTAGATCGTGAACTGCGGGAGGTTGGCGAAGTGGATCTCGGCGGGGACGAACCCCCCGCCGGTCGTGATCTGGAGCACCGCTCCGGCGCCCGCCGGCGGGACGGTCGCCGCCGGCCCGGACGTGGTGGTGGGCCCGGTGCCCGCCCCTTCGTCGCCCGCCTCGACGGTCGTCGGATCGTCGCTGCACCCGGCGAGGACGGCGGCGAGCACGGCGAGGAGGAGGGCGACCGAACGACGCATGATCGTTGGACGGTAGGCGGCGGCACCCGGTTCCCCCCGTCGCTACCGTTGCCGCGTGTCCGGGAACGGCGTCCTCGGCGCACGCGCCCTGAACCGGGCGCTGCTGTCGCGCCAGCTCCTCCTCGATCGGGCCGACCTGGCCGTGCCCGACGCCCTCCGGGCCATGGGCTTCCTCCAGGCCCAGTACGCACCGTCGATGTACGTGGGCCTGTGGTCCCGGCTGGCCGGGCTCCGGCGGGCGGACGTCACGCGGGCCCTCGAGGACCGGACGGCGGTCCAGGGCACGCTGCTGCGGGCCACGATCCACCTGGTGGCGGCCGACGACTGGTGGTTCGCCTCGGCCGCCGTGCGCGCCCATCGCCGCCGCTGGTACCTCCGTGCCCACCGCGGCGGCCCGGAGATGGAGGCCCGGGTCGAGACGGCGGCCGAACGGGTCCGGGATGCACTCGCCGGCGGGCCTCGGCGGCGGCGCGACCTGGTGGCCGGGCTGGGGCTCGAGAGCGCGGTGTGGAACGGCGTGAATTTGTGGCTCGACCTCGTGCGGGTGCCGCCGTCGGGGACGTGGGAGCGGCGCAGCGCCGACCTCTACGCGCTGGCCGAGGATTGGATCGGGCCGCCGCCGCCGGAGGCGACCGACGGCGCCGGCCTCGAGCTGCTCCTGCGCCGTTACCTGGGCGCCTTCGGGCCGGCGCCGCTGCGCGACGCGGCCGACTGGGCGGGCGTGCCCGTCAGGGCGTTCGCCGCCGTGGCCGCCACGATCGAGCTGCGGCGCTTCCGCGACGCCTCGCGCCGCCAGCTGCTGGACCTTCCCGGCGCCCCGCTCCCCGCTCCCGAGACCGAGGCGCCGGTCCGGTTCCTGCCCACCTGGGACGCCGTCCTGCTGGCCCACGCCCGCCGGGCCGAGGTCCTGGCCGACCAGCACCGGCCCTTCCTGTTCTCGACCAGGAGCCCCCAGTCGTCGCCCAGCTTCCTGGTGGACGGGCGGGTGGCGGGGACCTGGCGCTTCGACGGCGACACCGTCCGCACCGAACCGTTCGAGCCGCTGCCGAGGGGCGTCCGGCGCCGGGTCGACGACGAGGCCGAGCGGGTCGCCGCCTTCCACCGCTGACCCCCGAGCGAGTCGCTGCCGGGGCGGCCCTGCGGCCGATCAGATGTCAGGCGCCGGGGGACCAGGTCACGATCCCGTGCCCGCGTGGTCGGCCATCGCCTTGCGCACCTCGTCCATGTCGACGGAGCGCACCTGCTCGACCAGGTCCTCGAGGGCGGCGGCCGGCACGGCGCCGGGCTGGGAGAACAGCAGCACCTGCTCTCGGAAGACCATCAGCGTCGGGATCGACCGGATGCCGGCCGAGCTGGACAGCGCCGGATTGGCGTCGGTGTCGACCTTGGCGAACACGAGGTCGGGATTCTGCTCGGCGACGTGCTCGAAGACCGGGGCGAACACACGGCACGGCCCGCACCACTCCGCCCACCAGTCGACGAAGACGATCTCGTTCTCGGCGAGGACGTCGGCGAACGTCGACTCGGTCAGCTCGGTGACTGCCACGGGGCCTCCTGTGGGGGAGATTGCGTCACTGTGGGAACGTCGATACCCGGCAGGGTATTCCGGCGCCACGGTTCAGGGCCGGGTTCACGGCTTGCGGGCCGGATGGGTCCGGGCTCTCCGGTCCGAGTGGAGGATCGATGCCATGAGGGCGATGCCGCCACCGGCGGCCGCCAGGAAGCAGATGATCGCCACGGCGGGGTACCCGAGCAGCGTGGAGTCGGTCTCCACGCGCATCAGCATGGCCGCACCGAGGACGAGGGAGGCGAGAAGCATCCCCATGGTGAGCCGGTTGGCGAGCTTCTGGAACCCGCGCATCAGCTCGGCCTCGTCGATGGCGTGGACCTTCAGCTCGAAGTTGCCGTCGGCGACGGCGTCCATGACCTTGTTGACCCGCCCCGGCAGCTGCTCGACGAAGTCACGGGCCTCGAGGAGCGACGAGAACATGCTCCCCGACGAGGTCCGCATCTCGCTCTGCATGATCTCGTTGGTGTGCTCCTCGATGGCCTCCATGGGCTCGAACGCGGGATCGAGCGTGTGGGCGACCTGGTCGAGGTTGAGCAGGGCCTTGCCCAGCATCGACAGCTCCGGAGGCAATCGCAGCCCGTTGTCGCCCGAGATGCGCATCAGCTCCATGACGAGCGAGCCCGTGTCGATCTGGTCGATGCTGAGGCCCTCGGCGTTCTCGACCAGCTCCGTGGCCCGGGAGCAGAAGCCCTCCGGGTCGAACCAGTCGAGCGGGCGGCCCAGGGCGATGGCCGCCTCGGCCACTCCCTTGCCGTTCCCGTCGCTCATGGCCAGGAGCAGCTTCACCAGCTGGTGCCGCATGGTGCGCGGCACCCGGGCGACCATCCCCACGTCCACCAGGGCCAGCCGGCCGTCCGTGGTGAGGAGGACGTTGCCGGGATGGGGGTCGGCGTGGAAGAACCCCTCGACCAGGATCTGGTCGAGGTACGCCTGGAACAGCTGCTCGGCCAGCACCGAGCCGTCCATCTCCATGCGGGCGAGCGGCCCCAGCTCGGTGACCTTGCGCCCGGGCACGTACTCCATCGTCAGGACGACCGACGTGGTGTAGTCGTCCACCGGCTCGGGCACCACCAGGCGGTCGTAGGTGCGCAGGATGCGCCCCAGCGTGGTGAGGTTGGCGGCCTCCCGCCGGTAGTCCAGCTCCCGGCTCAGCGAGCGGCGGAACTGCTGGAGCAGGTCCGAGAAGCCGTAGCGCTGGCCGGCGGAGAGGTGGGCGTCGGCGAAGGTGGCGACCTCGGACAGCGCCTCCATGTCGGCCGCGATCCGCTCCCGGATCCCCGGCCGCTGGACCTTGACCACCACCTCGCGCCCGTCGCGCATCCGGGCCCGGTGCACCTGGCCGAGCGAGGCCGAGGCCAGCGGCTCGTGGTCGAAGAAGGAGAAGCCCTTCGAGATGCGGAACCCGAGCTCGGACGAGACGATCCGCTCGACGTCCTCGTACGGGAAGGGCTCGACCGAGTCCTGGAGCCGGGTCAGTGCGGCGGCGTACGCCGGGGGGATCAGGTCGGCCCGGGTGGACAGCAGCTGGCCGAGCTTGATGTACGTGGGCCCGAGCGCCTCGAGGTCCTCGGCCAGCTCCTCGGCCCGGGCGGGCGGCTGTCCGTCGGCCGAACCGTCCGTCTCGGCGAGGTCGTCGAGGCCGGCCTCGCGCACGAGGTCCGATCGGCCGTACTTGACCAGGAGCCGGACGATGTCCCGGTACCGCCCCACGTGTTGGGGGCGCAATGAGAGCGCCACGCCCCTCGTGTACCCGGCGCCGGCCGGGTCAACCCCCGGCGGACCGGCCTCGGCGGGCCCGATCCGGCGCCGCGCCGGGCGGGCCGGGGCGGCGGGTGTGGCGGAGCGCCCAGGCGACGAGGGGCGCCTGGAGGGGCAGGCGCAACCACAGGGCCACCGTCACGGGGGTCGTCGGCGCACCGGCGTCGACCGCCATCTGGACGTTCCCGGGGAACACGACGACGAGCGTGGCGGCGGCGGCCCACGCCCCGGCCCGCCGTGTCGCCGCCGGCACGAGGGCGGCTCCGGAGGCGATCTCGGCGAGGCCGGTGGCGACCACCCACGCCCGGGGCGAGCCGAGCCAGCGCGGCACCAGGCGCTCGAAGGGCGCCGGCGTCACGAGGTGCAACGTCCCCATCCCCGCCAGGAGGACGGCCAGGGCACGGGCGCTCACCTCCGAGGGAGTCACCCCCGTCCTACGGCACGGGTCGGCGTCGCGTATCACCGCCACCCGGCGGCGGGTGGCCGGCGCTCGTACCGTTCGGGCCTGTTCCCCTTCGAGGGCGTCGCTCACGACCGCCGATGAGTTCGCGCCATGCCGCCCGTCGAAGCGGTGACGGGTTCACGAGACCACACGAGGGAGAGCACATGCCGACACGAGACACCGCCCCCATCGGTGCGCCCTGCTGGGTCGATCTCGCCAGCTCGGACGTCGAGCGCAGTCGTGCCTTCTACTGCGAGCTGTTCGGCTGGGAGGCCGAGGAGCCGGCGCCGGAGTTCGGCGGCTACTTCAACTTCACCCGCAACGGCGTTCGGGTGGCGGGCGGCATGGCCGCCCAGCCGGGGATGGGCGTGCAGGACGTCTGGAGCGTGTACCTCGCCACCGACGACGCCCGCAAGACGCTCGAGGCGGCCACGGCCAACGGCGGCACCGTGCAGGTCGACGCCATGGAGGTCGGCGACCTGGGCACGATGGCCGGGGTGACCGACGCCGGCGGAGCCTTCGTCGGCATCTGGCAGCCGAACCGGTACCAGGGTTTCGGTGTCCTGGCCGAGACGGGCGCGCCCGCCTGGTTCGAGCTGCACACGCGCGACTACGACAGGTCCGTCGCCTTCTACCGTGACGTTTTCCACTGGGACACCGCCACCCTCAGCGACACCGAGGAGATGCGGTACACCACGCTCGGGTCGGGTGACGCCGCCACGGCCGGGATCTTCGACGCCACCGCGTTCCTGCCGGAGGGAGTCCCCGCCCACTGGTCCGTCTACTTCGGCGTGGACGACACGGACGCCGCCCTGGCCAGGATCGAGCAGCTCGGCGGCACCACCGTCGAGGCGGCCATGGACACGCCGTACGGCCGCCTGGCGGCCGCCACCGACCCTCTCGGCGCCCGGTTCAAGCTCGTCGCGCCCAACGAGCAGATGCCCGCCAAGTGAGGTGGAGGCTCGGTGGGCGTTCGCCCGCCGGCCGCCGCCGACGCCTGTCGCTCACGGTGTGGGGACGTCGAAGCTGACGTCGGGCGGGTCGGGGACCACGACCTGGGTCGGCTGCGGCAGGCGGTCCGGGTCGGTCTGGCGGAGCATGTCGAACGCGTACCACGCCACCGCCGCCAGCAGGCCGATCACGACGAGCGCTTTGAACACGCCCGGAGGGTACGGCATGGCGGGGCTTTCGCCACCGCGGCCGCCGGCCTGACGTCAGTCGACCAGGGCGTCCTCGTCGTGGCGGGCGGCCGAGCGCCGGCCGAGGTAGGCCAGCCCGGCGATCAGGACGACGCCGACACCGACGTCGACCACCGCGAGCACCCGTCGTTCCCCGTGCTCCTCGCAGGGGCGGCCGTCGAGCGGCAGGTCGGACGGGGGCGTCCGCTCGGTGACGGTGTTCGAGCCGAGCGGCGCGCCGCACACGAAGGTCCGGGACTGGGCCGAAGCTCCGACCGGCGTCACCACCGGGACCGTCTCGGTCCACGACCGGTTCGCCCACATGACGACGGCAACCAGCCAGGCAACCACGCCGAGGATCGCCACCCGCTGCCACCGCACCACGTCGGCGACCCTAGCGCCGCGAGCAGCACCAGCGGCTCGCCATCGGGGCCGAGCAGCGCTGCCACCGCACCACGCCGGCGACCCTAGTGCCGCACGTGGCCGGCTACGGCGGCGGTCGCCGGCCGGCGTCACCGCCCGGGTCGCCTCGTCGACGCGGCGCTACGTCTGGAACCGCAGCGTCTCGGCCGACTCCGACGAGGCGTGCCACGCCAGCAGGCGGGCGGTTCGCGGTGCCCCTTCGCGGGCGGCCGTCAGGTGGACGAAGGTGGGGCGGATCGTGCGCAGCGTCTCCGCCGCCGGTGGGGCCAGGCACGCCCACGTGCCGGTGTTCAGGTACTGCGGCGCGCCGGGCCCGAAGCGGAGCGGGAGGTGCTGGGCGGCGTGGGTGTGCCCGAAGACGTACGCCGGCACCGCCCTGCCCTCGGCCGCCAGCAGCGCGTCGATCCGCGCCGCCGCCCGCTGGAGGTACATCACGTGCCGGCCGGTGGGTGACAGCGGCAGGCCCTTGCGCACGAACGACAGCGAGCCGGCTGCCGCCCCTCCCATGATGACGCTGCGCATGCTGCCGCGCCGGATGGCCAGGTAGGCCAGTGACAACAGCGCCACCGCCGGGCCCGAGCGGCGGGTGTTGATCTTCACCGCCTCCTTCGCCAGCAGCGCGATGGGGCTCTCCGACGCCGACGACATCTCGTCGATGGTGGCGACCGCCGCCGGCGACAGGCCGATCTCCTCGGCGTAGGGCTCCAGCGCGCCCTCCCTGTACGCCGCCCGCCGCGCCGCCCATCGCGGGCCGGAGATCGAGCGGGCGTGGTGGACCAGATCGGTGAACAGGCGCGCCTGGCGCACGAGGGCGCCCACGGCCGGCCCGGGCTCGCGACGGGCCGCCAGCCGGTAGTAGCGCAGCGGCGAGCTGACATGGTCCGGGCACGGGTCGATGTCGTAGACGAGGCGCTCGACGGCCTCGAACAGGTAGGTCCCGATGGGGCGCTCCAACGGCCCGGGCGCCCCCTCGGCGTAGGGGTGGAGGACGGTGCTGAAGCAGTTGAACCCGTCGTGCTGGCTCCCGTGCTCGGCATAGACGACGCCCGGCAGGTAGTAGATCCACGGATGGAAGCGCACGTGGTCGGTCGCCGCCGCGCCGGCGCCGGCGTCGGCCAGCACGCGCCGCACGCGCTCTTGGAGCGCCGGGCGGACCAGCTCCGCATCATGGTTGCCGAGCACGATCTCCACCGGGAACCCGGCGGCGAGGAACCGGGCCAGGCCCCGGAACACGTCGCCGTGGTGCTCGACGATGCGGTCGAGCGTCGCCAGGGCGACCTCCTCGGTCGGCGCCCCGCCGTCGGGATGGGTGACCAGCTCGCAGCGCAGGAAGTCCAGGAAGTCACCCAGGATCACCAGTCGCCATCGGCGGCCCTCGCGGTCCGATCGGACGATCAGCGAGTCGAGGAAGCGGCACAGCTCGGCGTCGTGGAAGAACGTCTCGACGCAATGGAGGGCGCCGGGACCGAGGTGGAGGTCGCTGATGAGGACGACGTCCTCCGCGGTGTGGTCGATCATCGACGCCGGCCGGCCGCGGTCGTCACACGGGCGGGCGGGACCGGGCCGGCGATCACGGCCGAGCCCTACCCACGCACCGTCGGTTCGATACGCCGGCCCGGGCGGGACCCGCCCCACCGGGAACGATCACATGGCCCCGACCCTGCCTCGCCCGGCTCCGCCCTCCGGCGATGCCAACATGGCGGGATGACTCGCTTCAAGAAGGGTGACAAGGTCATCATCACCGAGGGCGACTTCGACGGCCGGTGGGGCGTCATCGTCGACAAGGACATCATCGGTGACGAGCTCACCGTCGCGCTGGGCGAGAACGGTCGGGAGATCCGGACGCACGAAGCGCACGTGAACAAGGTCGAGGACGACTGACCAGCGACGGGCGACGGGCCGCACCCGTCGCGGCTCACCGACGGGCGTCGATCCGGCGGCCGACCAACGGAGGCGTCGCCGTGACTACGGCCTCGGGGCCTCGCCGGGGCGCTCGGGCGCGTCGGGCGCGTCGGGCGCGTCCGGCGCGTCGGATGCGTCGGGCCCCGCCGCCGGGCGGTCCTTCGTCTTGTCCAGCTTCTCGACCAGCTCGTCCACCTTCTGGAGCTTGTCGTGGTACCTGCCCTTGGTCTTCTTGTCCACCAGATCGGTGGCCCTGTCGATGCCGGAGGCGATCTTGTCGCCCTTCGTGCCGACGACCGCCTTCGCCTTCTTGGCGAGCTTCCCGAGATCCATCGTGGCCTCCTGTCAGGATGAGATGCCTCCATGGTGATGCAGGCCGGGCGACTACGGGGCGCAGGGGCGGACGATCATCGTCGCCCGCCGGCGGTGGCGCCCACGGCCCGGCAACCTCCGGGCGGCGCTCGCCCTCGCCGGCTCGGGAGGCGTGGAGGGCCCGTCGTCCTCCTCGGGCGCGCCACGCACCATGCCCGGTGGGCCACGAAGACCGACACCACGGCCGACGACGCCTTCCGCTCCGTCGGCGGCTCGGCCGTCCCGCCGGAGCCACCGCGGGCGGGCGACCGGCCGTGACGGCCGTGGCCGAGGTGCGTTCCCACGTCGGCGTGGACGGCGGCGTCATCGGATGGCACTTCGACGCCGGCGCCCGGGGCAGGTGCCGTCAGAGGCGACGGGCGCCGGCAACGTTCACCGCGACCTCGTGCCCGGCATCCGGCGCGCCCTCGGCGAGGGCGTCCCAGTCGTCGTCACCACCCGCTGCGCCACCGGCTCCGTGTCGCCCACCTACGGCGGGCCCGGCGGCGGCCACGAGGTCGCCGCCCTCGGGTGCATCCTCGGCGGCGACCTGAGCCCCCACAAGGCGCGGCTCGCCCTCTGGGTCGCCCTCGGTCAGGCGACCGAGCTCGACGGCGTCCGTCGGTGGTCCGGGGCGTTCCTCCGGTGACGGGCGACCGGGCTGGTCGACCGAGGCCGGGTGGGCCGCCGGAGCGGTCGCCGTGAAGGCGCGGGGACCGACGATCACCGCTTCTTCGCCGGCAACGACCCTGCGTAGGCCGCACCGAGCCCGACCCACTGGAAGAGGTCGCCGTCCGTGCGGACGTCGTCTGCATCGACCCGCAGCCAACCCGCCATCTCGCGGCCCCTCATCTCCATCCGTCGGGCTTTCCCGCTGGCGACCAGGGCCTCGGATTCCTCGGGGTCGACCCGGACCAACAGGCCACCCTGGCCGCTCGCCGCCACCGCCATGTTCCCCGAGATCAAGAACGCGAGCCCACCGAACATCTTCATCTCGGTGACACCCGGCCGCCCGGCGAGCTCGTCACGGATGCGTCGGGCGAGCTTCTCGTCGTATGCCATCGTGGTGATGGTCTCACTTCCCCGACCGAGCAGGTGCAAGGGGGCTCCACAGCGGCACGGTCGTCGGGGACCCGAGATCGGCGGGCGGCACCGCCCTTCGGACCGGCGGTGCCCCCGGTCGGCGCCTGTACCGGTCGCTGGTCGGCGACCGCCGGCTACCGGCGACCCGGCACGCGGCCACGGCGGTCGCCCCGGCCCGCTGTGGCCGTCACACCCCATAGCCCGCCTCGCCCTCCAGCGGCACGCGCAACCAGGCCACCATCTGCCGCAGCTCGGCGTAGGCCGCCAACCGGGCCTCGTCGTCGCCGGCCGCCTCGGCCTCCGCGCAGGTCGCCCACATGCGATTGACGACGGACGGCCCGGCGGCAAGGAGGCCCTCCGAACCGGCCGACGCCCAGCGGGCCAGCACGTAGCGCACGACGGCGCCGACCGGGACGTCGACGGAGGCGGCCAGGTTGCCCACCGTGGCCAGCGGGTCGACGTTGCTGTACAAGGCGATGTCCGCCTTCAGGTTGGCGTCGGGGTCGGTCTCGCTCCACGGACCGGCCCACCTGACGAGCCGCACCTCGGGTTCGTCGTCCATCGCGCGATCGTGCCACGACGCGCGACGCGCGACGCGCGACGGAGCCTCGTACGGAAGGACCTGTTGTCGGGGGTGGGCGTAGGCAGGCTCATGCCGAAGGAGGATTTCGGCTGCGGCCCCGCTGGGATGAGCGGTTGCGCATGATCTCCTCGTCGCGCCGAGGTGGCCCGCGAAGACGGCGCTCGACCATGCGTGCGTTCAAAGACGGTCGCGGACCTCGACGAGGGGGTGCTCGTGGCGCCCATCGAGGAGACCGCGACGATGGGCCTTGTCACCGTGTGGCGCTCGTGCTTCTGAGCGCCTCTCGGGGCGCCGTCAGACCTCGACGACCTCGAGCTGTGGATCGAGGCGGCGGAGCTCGCTCGCATCCGATGTCAGCACTCTCTGGTCTGCCCGACGGGCGCAGATGACGACATGAGCGTCGACCACGTCGGCCGTACCGGAGGCCGACAGCAGGCGCCCGACGTTCGTCGCGTCCACCCGGTCGAGCGCCACGACGTCCGCGTTCGGTTGGCGGATCAAGCGGGCAAGCCGGACCTGGCGCTCGGGCCGGCGGATCGCCTGGGCCAGCGCTGCTGCTGGCAGTGTGAGCCGAGCCCCGACCTCGGTGGCCCGGGCGAGGATCACGACAACCGACCGATCGTCCCGGTCGACGGCGATCAGGGTTCCGGCGTCGAGGGTGATCCCCTGAGTCATGCGGCCGTCGACCCTGCCTTCGTGCCCGTCCCGAGCATCCGGTCCGCCCACGCCCGCTCCTCGTCGGTCAGGTCGCCGCCCGTCTGGGCCAGGGCCTCGGCGAGCATCGCCCCCCACCCGGCGACATCGTCGAGTGAGACGGCTACGGCGTGCTGGACGAAACCCGACACGGTCGCCACCTTGCCCGCTCCCACGAGCCGCCGGATCCTCTCGACCTGTTGTTCATCGAGAGTCACGGTGACCTTCTTCGTCGCCATACCACTCACCATACACTCTGCACCGCTGAGGCGACCGTCGCCCCCGGGCGTCGCCGCGGACGGTGAGAGCGTTCCACGCCATGACCCGCCCCGGTGCGACCTTGCGCCCGGACCGCCGTTCGTACACCCTGGCGGTGCGAGGAGCAGGTCCAGGGTGCGGGCGTTGCCGGGGAGGTAACGGACGTCGAAGTGGAAGTCCGCCGCAACGCTCTCCTCGAAGTCGACCACCGCGGCGAGGACCATGGCGTTTCGCTCCCACAAGTGGTTCGTAGCCGTGAAGCCCCCCAGAGGGACTCGTTGCACGAGGCGGTCGCCACGAGCGCCGGATGCCGGGTGACGGCCACGACGTCGGGCACAGCGAGGGACGGCCTCGTCCTCCGCAGACCGGCCGAGCGCCCTCGCGCAGAGTCGGAGGCCCGGCCAGTTCGGGCATGGCTTCGGCCCGCGCCGACCCGAGCGACTCCTCGGATGCATCGGCGAGCCAACCGACAGAGGCCATCGCCGGCATCCTTCGCCGGCTGCGTCCGCCTCGCAGCGGCGAGTGGTGCCGCCGACGTGCGGTCTGGCCGTTTGTCCACGCCGCGGTGCGCACGCTCGTGGCATGGAGCCACCTACGGTTCGCTGACGGCTACGGCGGCTTTGCCGAAGCCCAGGGGGGCCTGCGACATGGCACTCGAGGGCCGGTCATGCACCACGCGCCGTCTCCGCTCCTTCCCGCACCGGACCGAGACCGTCGGTCCGACGTCATCGCCGCGTCGCCCCGGGCGGGTCACTCGCCGCCCGGCGGGCCGAGAGGGCCCCTCGGGGGGTGGCCCTGACGGGCGTGAGCCCGGTACTGGTGCGGGCTGATGCCACGCGCCCGTTTGAAGGCGGTGCTCAGAGCGAAGGGGCTGCCGTACCCGACGTGGCGGGCGACCGAGGCGACGGTTTCCCCCGGCTCTCGCAGCAGGTCGGCGGCAAGCGCCATCCGCCACGCGGTGAGGAATGTCATGGGCGGCTCCCCCACCAGCAGGGTGAACCGACGGGCCAGGGCCGCCCGCGAGACCCCGGCGTGGCGCGCCAACGCGGCCACGGTCCACGGTTGCGCCGGGTTGTTGAGCAGCATGCGGAGTGCCCGGCCGACCACGGGATCGCCGTGGGCCCGGTACCAGGCCGGCGCCTCGGCACCGAGGCCGGCGAACCACCGCCGCAGCGCGGCGATCAGGAACAGATCGAGCAGCCGGTCGAGGATGGCCTCCTGGCCCGGCTCGTCCTTCACGATCTCCGGCCATAGGCACCACGCTGTACGTGAACACGCTGCGTACGAGCCGCAAGGCGGTGAACATCGCCGCCAACCCGCGGGTCGGCGTGAACATCCGGTCCGGAGGCTCCCGGTCGGGCCGCCGTCGTCGGTGTTCTTCCAGGCGCGAGCAGCGATCCTCGACAACGACGACCCCGTGATCGTCGGGCTGCTCGCGAACGGCCAACTGCGTTCGATCACCGGTCACGGCGAGCTCGACAATGCCCGTGGCTGCTTCCTGCGCATCACCCCGACCAGGGGGATCAACACGTACGGCCTCGGCATGTCGCTCCGCCGACTGCTGCGCGACCCTCTCAACGCCGGCGGCAGCATCGAACTCCCGGTCTGACAACGTTGCGCATGATCGGACCTCCCCGCCACCTGGATCTCATCGCCGCACGGCGCACGGTGATCGAACCATCACCTCAACGACCGTCGCGATCCCCCGCCACGGGAGCACAGAGGAGTTCGTCGGCAACAGCTGCGTCACCGGAGACCGCGACAGTCGAGCGCTGCAGTGTCACGGCGCCGGCGGCCATCGCCAAGAGCGCGGGCAGCGGTGCGGCGACGGTGGCGTCCGGAAGCCCGTGATGCCCCGGTGTCACCCGGCGTCGCCCATTCGAGGCGCTGACCGTCACCTCGATGCCGTCGACGTCGAGGTGCACGCGGCCGCGACCAGCTGGTTGGTCCTCGAGCAGCGCCCGGAGGGCGAGGGGCGCCCACCTCGGGTCGACCAGGTCGTCACCGGGCCCGCCCAGCATCCACCTGGTACCCCAGCGGATCAGGTCGATGATGACGGGTTCGAGAGACCGGCCGGCGTCGGTGAGGTGGTACTCGACGCTCTTGGAACGGGGAGGAGCGTCGTTGCGAACGACGAGTCCGTCGTCCATGAGTGCGGTGAGGCGCTTGGCGAGAAGCGACGGGCTGATCCCGCTGAGGGCGCTCTCCAGTGCTCGGAAGGTGCGGTCTCCGATCAGCAGCTCGCGCACGATGAGCAGGCTCCAACGGTCCCCGACCCGGTCGAGAGCGCGAGCCAGCCCACAGAACTGACCGTAGGACTTGCGTTCGCCCACCCGGTGGAGTCTACTACACTATATGGAGTAGATGAGGAGGGCGGCATGCGTGCAGGCGAGGGGCTGGCCTATCGACGAAGCGGCAGCGGGCCCACGGTCGTGTTGCTGCACGGCATTCCCGGGCAGGGCCGGGCGTGGGCGCGGGTGGAGGCTGCGCTCGACGGTTCGTTCGACGTCGTCACGCCCGACCTCGTCGGGTTCGGCGCGAGCGACGGCCCGACGAGCCCCACCATCGACGCCGTCGGCCCCGCGGCGCAGGCGGCCGGCGTCGCGGCCCTGCTCGACGACGTCGGGGTGCGTGGGGCAACCGTCGTCGGACATGACTTCGGTGCCCCCGTGAGCGCCCTTCTCGCGGCAGGCCGCCCAGATCTCGTCGCCGCCTTGTCGTTGCTCTCGGGCAACATGTTCCCCGACACACCGATCCCGTTCCCGTTGTCGCTGGCCAACGCCCCGATGCTGGGTGGGCTGTTCTCGCGACTGCTCTTCACGGCTCCCTCGCTCCGGCTCATGCTCCGTCAAGGAACCGGGCCGGGATCGCCGCCACCCGATGCCGACGTCTACGTCGGCGACAGGCCCCAGCGGCGAACCATCGCGGCAATCTTCTCCGAAGCGCTCTCGAGCCTGCCCGAGCTGTACGCGCCGGTCGCCGCGGCGCTGGAGTCCGTCGAGGTCCCGGTGCTCGTCGGGTGGGGCGACCGAGATCCCTTCTTCCCGGTGGAACAGGCCGAGCGCACCGCCGCTGCCGCGAACGGCCGCCTGCGCATCTTCGAGGGCGTGGGCCACTTCCTTCCACACGAGTGCCCGACCGAGCTCGCTGACGAGATCGCCGGGTTGGCCACCGCAGTCAGCCGATGATCGCCCTCGCCGCGCTCGACCTCGCACGCGAAGTGGCCGACGCGCACGGCGCTGCGTCCATGGCCGCTGCCGACTACATCGACGTCTCGTTCTCGAGTGGCGGGCTCGCCTTCGCCGCCAAACGACAGGCTCACGCACTGGCACATGTCGAGGCGCGCCTGAGCCCGGTCCGCCAAGAGATTGCCCTCACCGCCGACGGTCCCAGGCCATGGACGGTCAACGTCACCAGCAGCGAGGAACTGAAGTCGCGGCTCGCCGGCCTGCGCTCCGGTTCACGTCGGTTCCGGTGGCAGCCCGAAGATCTCGGCACCTTCGCCTCAGCCGCCATGTGGACCTACATGACCCTGCCACTCCTCCTCGCTCGGGCCGAGCGTGTCGACCGCCCTCCCGACGCCGGTGCTCTCCGTCGGCTCCGGATCACGCTCCCGGACACGATCGCCGGTCACGGCCGCGTTCACACGCTGCACATCGGCCGAGACGGGCTCATCCGTCGACATGACTACACGGCAACGGCGTTCGGGACCTGGGCGCGCGCCGCCCAGGTGATCACCTCCTATCAGTCCTTCGATGGGGTACCGATCGGCACCGTCCGCCGCGTCACGCCGCGGCTCTGCCGGCCTCTCCCCATCCCGACCCTCGTGTGGATCCGGATCCACTCGCTGCGGCTCGTTCGCACTTGAGGCTCGTCGTCCGCTGCCAGGGAACCGAGGCGGAGGCGCCCGCGTTCCGAAGCATTGGTCCCCAAAGGGCCGTCGCTCAAAGCCATTCCCGCCGTTTGAAGTTCCGGTACAAGAGGATGCACACCGTGACCATCACCGCCAGCGCGACCGGGTAGCCGACGACCCACTCCAGTTCCGGCATGTGCTCGAAGTTCATGCCGTAGATGCCCGCGATCAAGGTCGGCGTGGCGATGATGGCGACCCACGCCGAGATCTTGCGCATGTCCTCGTTCTGTCGCATTCCCACCTGGGCGACGTTGGCATTGAGCGCGCTGTCGAGCAGAGCGTCCAGGCCGGCGAGGTGCTCTGACGCCCGAAGCACGTGGTCGTGGACGTTGCGGAAGTAGTTCGACGAGCGTTCGTCGACGGGCTTCACCCCGGCCGCCAGCTCGGCGAGGGGTGCTTCGAGAGGGTCGACCGCCCGCCGGAAGTCGAGTAGCTCTCGCTTGAGCTTGAAGATCCGCTCGGCGTGGGTGGCCTTCGGTCCGGCGAACACGTGCTGCTCGATCTGGTCGATGTCGTCGTCGAGGCCGACCATCACGGCCGCGTAGTCATCGACCACCTTGTCGGCGATGGCGTGGAGCACCGCCCCTGGCCCCCAGTCCAAGCGGGCCGGGTCCTCCTCCAGCATCCGGCGCACGTCAGCGAGCTCCGTCGACTCGCCGTGGCGCACCGTGACCACGAACTCCGACCCGAGGAAGACCATGATCTGGCCGACCTCGACGACCTCTTCGGCGTCCACGTACCGTGCTGGCTTGAACACCATGAACAGGCTGTCGCCGTAGCGCTCCAGCTTCGGCCTTTGCTGGGCGTGGATGGCGTCCTCGACGGCCAGGGGGTGGAGGCCGAACGCCTCGGCGACGCTGGAGAACTCGTCGCCGGTCGGTTCGTGGAGCCCGATCCACACGAACCCGCCATCGGCTCGGGCGGTGTTGAGCGCGTTGTTCAGGTCGAGCGGCTCGGGAGCACGCTTCCCGTTTCTGTACACGGCACAATCGACGATCACGGTGGCCAGTCTTGCAGGGGCTTGCAACCGCTACGGACGTCGCCGGAACGCCGGGTCGTCGGCGAGAATGAGGGGCGGTGGGCGTTCGAAGACACAGCTCCAAGGTGCTGCTCGTCGACGATCGCCGGCACGTTCTTCTCCTCAGCGGAATCGACCGCACCAAGCCCGACCGACCAGCGTGGTGGTTCCCCGTCGGCGGCGCCGTGGAAGCGGGGGAGACGCCTGAGGACGCCGCCATTCGTGAGGTGTTCGAGGAAACGGGCCTGGTGGTAGAGGAGCCGGGGCCCGTCGTCTTCACGAGGATGTTCGCCTGGGAGTTCGAAGGAACGGAGTACGACCAGGAGGAGTGGTTCTTCCTCGTCCGCACGCCGACGTTCGAACCGGCCCTCACCCGATGGACGGCCACCGAGTTGGCAACGTTCCGGAGCCATCGGTGGTGGTCCGTCGAGGAGCTCCGCAGCACGGGCGAAACCGTCTTCCCCGAGGACCTCGCCGACCAGCTCGAGCGCCTCCTTGGCAGGTGACGTGCAAGCGGTCATGCGTGTGGTTCTGGGCCGGTGAAGAACCGCCGTTCCGGCGCGCGGGCCGGCGAGGCAGGCGTCCTCGTGCCGCGTCCGGTGCGAGCCGGGGTGCTCAAGCCCCGGTGAGACGGTCGAGCCGAAGAACTGCTCTTGGAACCTGATCGACTGTGACGATGTCTGCCGTCCAGTCGCGCGCGTCGCCCACGACGAGCTTGTCGTCGATGTCGTCGTCCCTGAGAACGACGGCGATGACGGTGCCGACATACTCGTCGAGGGGCTCCGTCGGGCCAAGGACGTACGCGTCGAGCTCCTCGCCATCCGCGGCGATGAACCCCGGGATGAAGCCGTAGTTGTGCTCGTACCGGAATGTGCCGCTCGGATGCAGGGACCTGAGCGACCGATCAATGACCACGCGGACAGATCGGCCGAGCCACTCGGCTGGATCCAGCCGGCCAACGTGGATGGGATCGCTCACGACCCGATGATGCAACGCACGGACGGATCGAACGCGCCGGCACGCCGTTCGCACGCCGCCAGCTGCCTCCGACTCCGTGAATCGGCGACACCGGCACGTGGTGCCCCGTGCTCGGGGACTCGGTCGCGAGGCCGTCGATCGAGACCATCCGGTGATGCCGTGACGTCAGGCCCGAGGACCACCCCACGGGGCCGCCCGCCCGGTAGCGTCCGTCGATCGCAAAGGGGGACTTTCCGGCCGATCTCCGCTCCTTCGTCGAGCGGTGCTTCACGAGCGCCGTCCAGCTGGAGGTCCTCCTGCTGGTGCACGGCCAGCCCGACATGACGTGGACGGCGGCGTCCGTGGGCCGCGAGCTCCGGGTGGAGCCCGAACAGGCGGCCGCCGCCCTCGGCCACCTCGCCCGCTCCGGCCTCCTCGCCCGGGAGGGCGAGGCCTTCCGTCTCCGCCCGAGGCGCGCCGGCGACGCCGAGCTCGTGGCGCGCCTGGCCGAGCTCTACCCGACCTATCGCGTGGCCATCGTCTCGATCATCTTCTCGAGGCCGAGCGGGCCGATCCGCGACTTCTCCGACGCCTTCCGCTTGAGAGACGAGGACTGAGATGGCAGAAGCGGTCTACCTCCTCTGCGCCGTGACGAGCGTCACCTGCGCCGTGCTGCTGCTGCGGGCCTACCTCCGGACTCGGACCCGCCTCCTGTTGTGGAGCGGGCTGTGCTTCGCCGGCCTCGGGCTCAACAACGTCGTGCTGGTGGTCGACCTCATCGTGGTCCCGGACGCCGACCTGTCGACGTGGCGGCTTGTACCCGCGGCCGCCGGCATGGTCCTGCTCGTCTACGGCTTGGTGTGGGACGCCGAATGAGGCAACTGCTGTCCGGCGTCATCGCCATGGGATCGCTCGTCGCCGCCCTGTCGTTCCTCAAGTTCTGGCGACGCTCGGGAGACCGGCTGTTCGCGCTGTTCGCCGCCGCCTTCGCCGTCTTCTCCGCGAACGCGGTGGCGCTCGCCCTGAGCGACCCCGGCGCCGACCCGCGGGTCGCCCTCTACGTCGTCCGCCTGCTGGGCTTCGTGCTCATCCTGGGCGCCGTCGTGGACAAGAACCGGTCGCACCGGGGCTAGCCGGCCCGGCCCCGGCCCGGCCACGGCCGCGGCCCCACCGGCCGCCGGCCAGCGCCCGCCCGGTCAGCGGTCCGCCGGCTGGCGAGCGGCAGCGTCCGGCTCACAGCCGGCGGTCCCGGCCGACATCGCAGGATCGGGTCCGGGTCTCTTCTCAGCTGATTCGGCGTCGGGCCCGCAACACGAGGTCGTCGACGTGGTGCGACGCTGACGCCGCTCCGAGGGGCCGAGGTCTCGTCCCGTGAACCTCGATGTCCCACGCCGACGAGTCGGCGATCGCGGCAACGATGTCGTCGACGCGGACGTAGGCATCCGGGTCGAACGCCCGGCTGTGGGTCGACGTGTCGATCGGCGCCCGCATGGGCCCGAGGTCGTGGCTCACCACGAGCAACGTGCCGCCCGGCGCGACCGCGTTCAGAAGGTTGCAGACACCGCGGTCGTCAGGGGTGCGGGGGATCGACGCATACTGCGCGGACACGAGGTCGAACGCGCCTGCTTCGAACGGGTCGAGCCCGTTGGCATCTGCATGCCGGCACTCGACGCGTAGCCCGCGGCGTGTGGCCTCGGCGTCGACGCGCTCGAGAGCGCGTCGCGAGATGTCGCTCGCCGTCACGTCCCAACCGTGCTCGGCCAACCACAGCGCGTCCCCTCCTTCACCGGCACCGACGTCGAGCGCGCGACCCGCGGCGATGCCACGGACCTCGTCGACGAACGTGCCGTTCGGGTTCCCGCTCCACATCGGGACGTCGCCGTAGCGTTGATCCCAGTCGGTCGAACCGGCGGACGGCCGGTCCGGGCCCCGAAGGTCGTCGTCGGCCAGGCTGAAGCTGATCATGGCGCCGACCCGGCTGCCGTTGGCGACGGCCTGCGCCAGCTGCTGGCTCGGGTCGGTCACGTTGCCGGCGGCGTAGAGGCCCGGCACCCTCGTAGCGCCGGTGGCGTCGGTCGTGACGGCGTCGCCGAGGCCGCTCGGATGCGGTGTCAGTTCGAGACCGAGCGGGACGAAGGGTCCGGCGCGGACGCGAAAGCGCGGACTGACCACGACCACGTCGGCGTCGATGCGAACGTCGCCGTCCACATCGACGGCGGCGACGTGCCCGTCGGCACCGGTGACGATGCGACGCACCGGACCGTCGATGATGTCCGCACCACCGGCGCGGAGTGCGTCCAGCTCGCCGCGGTTCACGTCCAGGTCGCCGTGTACGACGACGGTGAGCCGGGCGCTCAACTGGCGGAACAACGGCGCCGTGTGCAGACCCATCGGATGGGTGACGAGCTGCACGATGCGTCGGTCGCGGACCTCGTAGCCGTGGCAGAACGGGCAGTGGACGACATCACCGCCCCAATGCTCGGCGAGGCCTTCGATGTCCGGCAGCTCGTCCACCAGACCGGTCGCGGCGAGCACCCGGCGAGCGACGACCGAATGACCGCCCACGAGCGCAAGGCGGAAGCGGTCCTCGTCCGTCCGGGTCACCGTGGTCACACGGCCGTCGAGGACCTCGGCACCGTAGCTACGGACCTCCTCACGACCGGCGGCCAGCAGCGCCGACGGTGGCTCGCCTTCGCGGCCGAGGTAGCCGTGCATGTGGGAGGCAGGGGCGTTCCGGGGCTCGCCGGCGTCGACGACGATCACCGACCGGCGCTGGCGGCCGAGCTGCAGGGCGGCGGACAGCCCGGCGGCGGACCCACCGATCACGGCGACGTCGGTGTGCCGCTCGACGGTACGGGGAGCGTGACCGCTCATGGTCGCAACAGTACGGTGTACCGCACAACAGCGCATGGGATCTTGCAGAATCTGCAAGACGGGGAGGAGCGACATGAGGCCCGACAAAGTCGAGCAGACGGTACGGACTCGGCTACGGAGCCTCCGGACCACGCTTGGGCTGTCGCTCGACGAGGTCGCCGAGCGCGCCAACCTCAGCGCCTCCACCGTCAGCCGGGTCGAGACCGGCAAGCGCACGATCAGCCTCGACATCCTGCTGCCGCTGGCGGGTGCCCTCCAGGTCGACCTCGATGCGCTGCTCGACCTCCGCAGCGACGACGACGTCGTCATCCGCCCGACACCCAGCACGTCGGGTACGCGCACGACCTGGATGCTGAGCCGACCGACCGGCAGAACCATCGCCGTCAAGATGCGGTTCCAACCGACCCGCAGGAAGACGACGCAACGCGTCCACCCGGGTCATGACTGGTTCTTCGTCACCGAGGGGCGGGTGCGCTTGTCGCTCGGCGAGCGCGACATCGTCGTCGAGGCGGGCGAAGCAGCCGAGTTCGCCACGATGACGCCGCACGCCTTCGCAGCCATCGACGGCCCAGCCGAGCTGATCATGATCTTCGACCGCGACGGCCAACGCGCCCATGTCCATCACGAGACCGACGGCCGATCGGCGGTGTAGTCCTCGCCGGGTTCACAACCGGGATCATGGTTGCCGCAACCGTCCTCCGGTGCTACGGGTGCACCGTCCTCGGGGTGTGACGCCTTCGATCCCAGCAAGGGGGAGCAACCATGAGACCGCTCCGGTACTCGATCAACGTCACCCTCGACGGCTGCTGCGATCACCGGGTGATGAGCCCGGACGAGGAGTTGCATCGCCATTTCGCCGACGGGCTTGAGCGAGCCGATGCCCTGCTCCTTGGCCGGGTGACCTACGAGATGATGGAGGCGGCGTGGCGGCAGTCGGCGACCGGGACGGGGCCCGAGTGGATGGCTGCTTGGATGGTCCCCTTCGCCCGGGCGATCGACAGGGCGAAGAAGTACGTGGTGTCGGGCACCCTGGACCACGTCGATTGGAACGCCGAGCTCCTGCGCGGCGAACTGGCGACGGCCGTTCAGGAGCTCAAGCATGAGCCCGGCCGGGGCCTGTACGTGGGAGGCGTGACCCTCCCGCTGGCCCTGGCCGACCTGGGATTGATCGACGAGTACGAGGTCGTCGTCCACCCCATCGTGGCGGGCCACGGGCCGACGTTGTTCGCCGGCCTGAGGGAGCGGCTGGAGCTTGAGCTCGTGGGTCGCCAGGAGTTCCGGGCCGGGGCGGTCGCTCTGCGCTACCAGCCCAGTCGAGCCACGGCCTGAGGGGTCTGGTCCCGGGCACGCAGGCCCGGCTACTCCGCCACAAGCCGAGGTCGACCCAGGCGCACCCCGAACGCCGGCTCGGGGACGCGCTCGCCCTGAGGCTTCGGCCCCGACGAGCACCCCGGACGGCTGAGCACACTGGAGGACGCCGGACTCATGGAACCTGTGACCGCCAGCCGGCATCTGGAGAGGTGGTGAGGCCCGTCGACGCAGAACTTGTGGCGGAGATCCTCGAGATACCCGTCGGAACGGTCAAGTCCACGACGGCACGCGGCCTGGAACGGCTACGAGACATCCTCGGAGGGCACGACGATGACGACTGAGCTCGAACACTGCTTGCGTGACAGCCTCGATCACGCCGCCCGCCGGTTTCCACCGCCGCCCAACCTCCGCGACAGGGTCGACGAGCGGCTGGCATCTCACGATCGGCGCCGGAGGACCCGTCGTCTTGCGGCCGCCGCTGCTGTGGTCGTCGCGGTTGTGGCCGCTGCCGCTGCGGTCCGTGCCGGCGACGGCGCCGACGACCGCCGCGTCGTCGCCGGGCCCCGCGAGGCCGCCGACGGGTGGGTGGCGGCGACCAGCTCCGCACTCGGCTGGCGCTTCGAGCATCCCGCGGGCTGGACCGTGCAGCACTTCTCCGGGCAGTGCCGGGTCGGCTTCTCGGGCACCGTGGTGACCAATCTGGACCGCGCGCTCCGCTTCCACGAGCCGCCGCCGTGCACCACGTCGTGGGACCTCGGCGGGGTGCCCGACACCTTCGGAGCCGTCGAGATGAGCCACATGAGGCTGAGGCCGTCGTTCCACCCCGCCGAACCGGACACGGCCTTCCCGCTCGCCGTCGACTGGACCGCCTCGACGCCTTCGGAGGCTCATCCTCCACAGGCACCGAGTCACGGCGTCCGGGTAACGCTGGGAGGTGACGACGGCTACCGGGTGATGGTGTGGTTCGGCACGAACGTCTCTGCCGGAGACCGAGCCGCCGTGGAGCGCATCGTCGCGTCCATCCGGCCAACCGCCACGACGGTTCCGTCGAACCGGGATCGAGAGTGCGTCGGAACCAAGGCACCCCCGCCGCCGCCGGCGGTGACGTTCGAAGTCGTTGGCCGACCGGGCAACGAATGGCAGCTCACCGTTGGGCCCGAGGGTGTGACCGTCGCGATCCGGGCGATGCAAAGGCCGGACACGGAGGTCCACGGGCTCCTCTTCGAGATCGCTCCGATCGACGCACCATGGCCAGGGAGCGCGATCCGCGGGATCCCTGTGGAGACTCCGCTGTCGGTCGGCGCGAATGACCTCACCGTGCGATGGGACGGCCGCGATGAGGACGGGAGGCGTGTCAGCCCGGGCTTGTACCGCTTCTACGCCACCCTGACGCAGACCACGTACCGGGAGGTCAACTGCGCCGATGGGTCAGGACGAGGAATCGAACGCTCCCCCAACAGTGCCGTGTCAGCGGGTCTTGGTACCTTCGTCGTCGAGTGACGTCGACCCCAGCGGTCGCCTGGCGAGTTCCCCGACGGGTCGGCGTTGTTCGTGCGGCAAGAAGGGGCGGATATCGCCCGTTCCTGCCGCATGAACGGTTCCGGGCGGACCGGAACGGCCGTTCCCGCGGCGTCGGCCCAGCCGGATCACGGGATGTGCCTGCCGGATATGGCTCTCGCGATGATGAGGCGCTGGATCTCGGACGTGCCCTCGAAGATCGTGTAGATCTTGGCGTCCCGGTGCCAGCGCTCGACGGGCTCGTCGCGCACGTAGCCGTACCCGCCGAGGACCTGGATCGCCTCGTCCGTCACCTTCACGGCCGTCTCACCGGCGAAGAGCTTCGCCATCGACCCCTCGCCGTTCGGGAACCCGCTGCTCTGCCTGCTCATCCACGCCGCCCGCCAGACGAGGAGCCGGGAGGCGTCGATAAGCGTCTTCATGTCGGCCAGCTTGAAGGCGATGGCCTGGTTCTCCACGATCGACCGGCCGAACTGCCGCCGGTTCTTGGCGTGTTCGAGGGCGTGTTCATAGGCGGCCCGGGCGATGCCGACGGCCTGGGCTCCGACGGCCGGGCGTGACGACTCGAACGTCCGCATGGCGGCCTGGCTGCGCCCGGTGCTGCGGCCCTCGCGGGCCCGGGCCAGGCGCTCGTCGAGCTTCTCCCGCCCGCCGAGCAGGCAGCGCCCGGGTAGGCGGCACCCGTCGAGGACGACCTCCGCCGTGTGCGAGGCGCGGATGCCGAGCTTCTTGAACTTCTGCCCCTGGGAGAGCCCGGCCGTGCCCGGCGGTACGACGAAGCTGGCCTGGCCGCGCGAGCCGAGCGAGGGGTCGACCGACGCCACGATCACGTGCACGGCGGCGATGCCGCCATTGGTGATCCACGTCTTCGTGCCGTCGAGGACCCATTCGTCGGTCGCCTCGTCGTAGACCGCTCGCGTCCGCAGCGAGCTGACGTCGGACCCGGCGTCGGGCTCGGAGACGGCGAAGGCCGCGACGGCGACCTTCCCCTGCTCGTCGCGGAAGCACAGGGGAAGCCACTCGGCGACCTGCTCGGGGGTCCCGTTGGCCATGAGGCCGGAGACGCCCAGGGTCGTGCCGAAGATGGCGAGGGCGATGCCGGCGTCGCCCCACGCCATCTCCTCCATGACGAGGGGGACGGTGAGGCCGGTGGGGTCGGCGAAGGCGTTGGCCAGGAAGTCGAGCGAGTAGAGACCGACGTCCGCCGCCTGCTCGATCACCGGCCACGGCGTCTCCTCCCGCTCGTCCCATTCCGACGCCACGGGCCGCACGACGTCGGCCGCGAACCCGTGTACCCAGGACCGGACCTGGAGCTGGTCCTCGTCGAGCTCGAGTGAGAACGGCGCCATGGGCCACTCTCGCACGGCCCGGCGCCCGGGTCGCCGTCGAGGCGACCGCCGCGGGGTGACCGGCCGGCCGCCGACCGCCGGCCGCCCGCGGGAGGACCAGCCGCCCGTTGCCGTGACCGACCTGGTTCGCCGCGACGGCCCGGTAGAGGGGCTTTCGACCCCCTTGGCGCGAGGGGCGCGACCCGCGCGCGGTACCGGTCGAATTCGGGCCTACGGCCCGGTACTCTGGCGATCAAGGGCGGTCCGGTCCGGGTGGGACCTGTGAGAAGAGAGCGGATGCGCAAGCGAGGACAGACGGCGGAACAGGAGGCGACCGACGCGTCGCTCGTCGCCCGCGCCACCGCCGGCGACCTCGCCGCCTTCGGAGAGCTCTACCGCCGCCATGTCGACGCCGCCTGGCGGGTGGCCCTGGCGGTCACCACGAACCCCGACGATGCCGCCGACGCGGTCAGCGACGCCTTCACCCGGGTGTTCCAGGCCCTCCCGGAGCGCCTCTACGCGGCCGACCACTTCCTCCCGTACCTGCTCGCCGCCGTTCGGAACGCGGCCATCGACGTCCTCCGTCGAGGCGGGCGTCAACAACCGAGCGAGGCGGCCGAGGATCGCGAATGGCCGACGCTCAACGGCGGTCCGGTCGACTTCCTGCTGGCCGACGAGGACGCCAGCATGGTCGCCCGGGCCTTCCGCAGCCTTCCCGAACGCTGGCGGTCGGTCCTGTGGCTGACCGAGGTGGAGCAGATCCCCGCCCGGGACGCCGCCATGCTGCTCGGCGTGTCGCCCAACGGCGTCGCTCAGCTCGCCGTCCGGGCCCGGGCGGGGCTTCGGGAGCGCTACCTCCAGGCCCACCTCCGGCAGAACGACGTGCGGTTGGGCTGCCGCCACACCGTCGATCGCCTCGGCGCGTACGCCGCCGGCGGGCTGGCGCCGCGCGACGTCGCCAAGGTCGACCAGCACCTCGCCGGCTGCGACCCGTGCCGGGCCCGCCTCGCCGACCTTCAGGACCTGGCGCCGTCGCTGCGCCGGTCGGTGCTGCCGCTGCCCGCCGGGCTGGCCGCCCTGGCCCTGGCCGAGTGGGAGCTGGCGGCGCCGTCCACGGGCGCCGCGTCCGCCTCCGTGGGCGTCACCTCGGGCGCGTCGGCCTCCGCCGGCGTCGGCGCCACCGGCACGGCGGGTGCGGCTGGGACGGCCGCTCCGGTGGCGAGCGTGGGTGTCGGCGCGGGCGCCGTCACCGCGTCGAGCTCGCTCGTCGCCTCCATCGCGTCCGCCGCTCTGCTGGTGGCCGGCGTGGTGGGCGCGGGGGCGATCGCCGACCGGCGGAGTGCCAACCCGCCTCCGACCAGCATCGCCGCCCCCGCCGCCACCGCCAGCACGTCCACGTCGGGTGCCGGCGCGAGGGCCTCGGCCCACGCCGCTGCGGGGGCGAGCGGGGCGGATGCCGGCGCAGCCGTCGACCTGGCCGCTCTGGCCGATCAGATCGAGGGTCTGCCCGACGAGCTGCAGCGGCTGGCGGGGACCGACCTCGAGGCGCTCGGCAAGGGCCGGGTCAAGGTCGCCACCGACGCCGCCGTGGTGGACGTGGACCTGGCCGACCAGCGCCAGCCGTGCCGCGACATCCGGGTGCTCGGCATCCCCGTCGCCTGCGCGTCGCCGCCGAGCGGGAACACCGTTCCCCCGGCGGACGCCGTGGTCTCCGCCGTGGAGGCCACCGGCCGGGCCGTCGAGCCCCCCGCCAGCGCGCCGAGCGGCCTCGACCTACGGGACTAGAGAGGCGGCTCGGGAGTGCACGCGAAAGAGCCCCCGGCCGCTTGGCCGGAGGCTCGAACGCTCGAAATTGCTCCGAGATGCCCCGCGCTCGGGGGGCGGCGGGTCAGAGCGGACGGACGCTGGCTGCCTGAAGGCCCTTGGGACCTTCCTGGACCTCGAACTCGACCTGCTGGCCCTCCTCGAGGGAGCGGTAGCCGTTGGTCTGGATGGCGCTGAAGTGAACGAAGACGTCTGCGCCCTCGGACTGCGAGATGAAGCCGTAGCCCTTTTCGGCGTTGAACCACTTGACCGTTCCGGTCGCCACGATGGCGATCCTCCTTACTTGTTGGACTGCTTGTGAGGAGAATGCCCTCCGTGCGACTGCGTCGTGCGATGCAGCAAGTCTCCAGCGAAAGACGTTAGCAGCCGCGCCCGCCGAGGCAAACGGTCGTCAGCGGTGGACCGTCGTGCCCCCCGGGGTGTCCTGGACGACCCAGCCGAGAGCGGTGAGGCGCTCCCTGAGCGCGTCGCTGCGGGCGAAATCGCGCGCCGCGCGGGCCTCGTCACGCTCCGCGACGAGGCGGGCCGTCTCGTCGTCCACCAGCGTGTCGGCGGCCCGGGGCGCCAGCCCCAGGGCGCCGGCGATCTCGAGCACGGCGGCCACCGTGGGGGCGGCGGCGGCGACATCGGCGGCGGCCAGGGAGACGTTGGCCGCGCCGACGAGGTCGAACAGCAGGCCGGTGACCGCCGGCGTGGCGAGGTCGTCGTCCATCAGGGCGCGGAAGCGGTCGAGGGCGGCCGGGTCCGGCTCCGCCGCCGGCCGGCGGTCGCCCAGCGACTCCCACCGCCGGTTGAGGTCGTCCAGCTTGGCGAGGGTGCGCTCGGCCCGCTCGACGGTGCCGGGCAGGACCTCGAGGGGCGAGCGATAGTGGGACTGGAGGACGAGCAGGCGGTAGGCACGCGGGTCGGTGCGCTCGACGAGGTCGGTGAGGGTGACGAAGTTGCCGAGCGACTTCGACATCTTCTCGCCGCCCATCTCCACGAAGGCGTGGTGCATCCAGTGGCGGGCGAAGGTCTTGCCCAGGGCAGCGGCCTGGGCCCGCTCGTTCTCGTGGTGGGGGAATCGCAGGTCCATGCCGCCGGCGTGCAGGTCGAACCCGTCGCCCAGGAGCTTGAGCGACATCACCACGCACTCGGTGTGCCACCCGGGCCGCCCGTCGCCCCACGGAGACGGCCACGACGGCTCGTCCGGCTTGGCCTTCTTCCACAAGGCGAAGTCGGCGGGCGAGCGCTTCTCGTCCACCACCTCGACCCGCTCGCCGGCGCGCATCGACTCGAGGGACTGGCCGGCGAGGAGGCCGTAGCCGTCGACCGACTCGACGCCGAAGTACACGCCGTCACTCGTCTCGTAGGCGATGCCGGCCTCGACCAGCCGCCCGATCAGCTCGACCATCTCGGGGACGTACGCCGTGGCGTGGGGGTCGTCGTGGGGCCGGAGGACGCCGAGGGCGTCCACCGCGTCGTACCACGCCTTCTCGAACTCGGCCGCCACCTCGGGCTCGGTGCGTCCCTCGCGGTTGGCCCGCCCGATGATGTTGTCGTCCACGTCGGTGATGTTCGAGACGTGGTGGACCTCGAACCCGCACCACTCCAGGTACCGCCGCAGGACGTCGTAGACGAGGAGCTGGCGGCCGTGGCCGATGTGGGGCAGGCCGTACACGGTTGGCCCGCAGACGTACATCGACACCTTGCCCGGATCGCGCAGGGCCAGCTCGCGTGCGGCGCCGAATGCAGTGTCGTGGAGCCGGAGCACCCGGGTACGGTAACCCCATCATGGCCGCCAACGTCCCCGAAAAACCGTCCCTCGAAGGCCTGGAGGCGCGCTGGGCCGCGCACTGGGAGGAGCGGGGCGTCTACCGCTTCGAGCGCCGCGGGCCCCGTGCCGCGGTGTTCGCGGTGGACACGCCGCCGCCCACGGTCAGCGGGTCGCTCCACGTCGGCCACGTCTTCTCGTACACCCACACCGACACCGTCGCCCGCTACCGGCGCATGCGGGGGAAGCAGGTCTTCTATCCCATCGGCTGGGACGACAACGGCCTGCCCACCGAGCGCCGCGTCCAGAACTACTTCGGGGTCCGGTGCGACCCCCACCTCCCCTACGACGCGGCGTTGGAGCCGCCGGGGCCGTCGGCCCGGCACGCCGTCCCGGTGTCGCGGCCGAACTTCGTCGAGCTGTGCCACCGGCTCACGGCCGAGGACGAGCGGGCCTTCGAGGAGCTGTTCCGGCGCCTCGGGCTGTCCGTCGACTGGACGACGACGTACACCACCATCGGCGAACGGGCCCAGAAGGTCGCCCAGCTCGGGTTCCTGCGCCTGCTGGAGAAGGGCCTGGCCTACCAGCAGGTGGCGCCCACGCTGTGGGACGTCGACTTCCAGACCGCCGTCGCCCAGGCCGAGCTGGAGGACCGCGAGCAGCCGGGGGCGTACCACCGCATCCGCTTCGACGACATCGAGATCGAGACCACCCGGCCGGAGCTGATCCCGGCGTGCGTCGCCCTGGTCGCCCATCCCGACGACGCCCGCTACCGGCCCCGGTTCGGCTCCACCGTCCGCACGCCCCTGTTCGGCGTGGAGGTCCCCGTCCTGGCCCACGAGCTGGCCGACCCCGAGAAGGGCTCGGGCATCGCCATGATCTGCACCTTCGGGGACGTCACCGACGTGGTGTGGTGGCGCGAGCTCGGCCTCCCCGTGCGCAGCATGGTCGGGCGCGATGGCCGGGTCGTCGCCGCGCCGCCCGACGGCGTCCCCGACGGGGAGGCGTGGCAGGAGCTGGCCGGCGCCAGCATCAAGCAGGCCCGCGCCCGCATCGTCGAGCGCCTGAAGGCGAGCGGGGACCTGATCGGCGAGCCCCGGCCCATCACCCACCCGGTCAAGTTCTTCGAGAAGGGGGACCGGCCGCTGGAGATCGTCACCAGCCGCCAGTGGTTCATCGACGTCCTCGACCACAAGGAATCGCTGCAGCGGCTGGGCCGCGACCTCCGCTGGCATCCCGGGTTCATGCGGGCCCGCTACGAGAACTGGGTGGAAGGGCTCAACAGCGACTGGCTCATCAGCCGGCAGCGCTTCTTCGGCGTCCCCTTCCCCCTCTGGTACCCGGTGGGCGACGACGGCGAGCCCGACTTCTCCTCTCCGCTGCCGGCGGCCGCCGGGCGCCTGCCCGTCGACCCGTCCACCGAGGTGCCCGACGGCTACACCGAGGACCAGCGCGACGCGCCCGGTGGCTTCACCGCCGACCCCGACGTGATGGACACGTGGGCCACTTCGTCGCTGACCCCCCAGCTGGCGGGAGGCTGGGGGGACGACGACGAGCTCTTCGCCATGGTGTTCCCCTACGACGTCCGCCCCCAGGGCCACGACATCATCCGCACCTGGCTCTTCTCCACCGTCGTCCGCTCGTGGCACGAGCACGGGTCGCTGCCGTGGACCGACGCCGCCATCTCGGGGTGGATCCTCGACCCCGACCGCAAGAAGATGTCCAAGTCGAAGGGCAACGTCGTGACGCCCATCGCCCTGCTGGAGAAGTACGGGTCCGACGCGGTGCGCTACTGGGCGTCCAGCGGGCGGCCGGGCACCGACACGGCGTTCGACGAGAACCAGATGAAGAACGGCCGGCGCCTGGCCATCAAGGTCCTCAACGCTTCGAAGTTCGTCCTGTCGCTGCCGGACGGGGGCGGCGACCCGGCGGCGCCCGTCGACCGGGCGCTGCTGGGCGGGCTGTCCCGCCTGGTCGACGACTGCACGGCCGCCTTCGAGGGCTACGACTATGCCCGCGCCCTGGAGCGCACCGAGTCCGCCTTCTGGGCCTTCTGCGACGACTTCGTGGAGCTGGTGAAGAACCGCGCCTACCGGGGTGGCGCCGACGGGGCCTCGGCCACGGCCACCCTGCGCCTCGCCCTGTCGGTGTTCCACCGCCTGTTCGCACCGTTCCTGCCCTTCGTCGCCGAGGAGGTCTGGTCCTGGTGGCAGCAGGGGTCGGTCCACCGCGCCCGCTGGCCCGAGGCGGCCGAGCTGTCCGCCGGCGACGGCGCCGACCCGTCGGTCCTCGACACCGCCAGCGCCGCCCTGCGGGCCCTCCGCAAGGCCAAGAGCGAGGCCAAGCTCTCGCAGCGGGCGGGCGTCGAGCTGCTGGTGGTGCGGGACCGGCCCGACCGGCTGGCCGCCCTGCGTGCCGCCGAGGGCGACCTGCGCGACGCCGGGTCGCTGGCCGAGCTGCGGTTCGAGGAGGCCGAGGAGCCGTCCCTGGACGTGACCCTCGCCCCTCCGGCGGTTTCCCAGCCGACCACGTGACGGCCAGGGCCCGTGGGCCCCGCTCGCCGCCGCAGCCGGGCCCCCTCCGGCTGCCGACCACCGAGGGTCAGGGAGTGGGGGCGGGACGCACGGCGGGCGCCGGCGCGGCGCCGGCGCCGGCAGCGGGACCGCCCACCGAGGCGGCCGGGCGGGGCCGGTCGTCGGGCGGCGGCGCCATGGGGATGGCGAGGAGAAGTGCCAGCACGACGAGGACCACGGCGGCGATGGGCGCCCAGGGCAAGGGGCGGCGGCCGGCCGGGGGCTCGATGGGCTGCACTGCGGTGCTCACGGTCGGGCCTCCGGACGGTTCGCGGGCAGGGCAGCCAGCCGGTCGTGCCGCGGCCCGATGCCCCGGTGATCCGGTCGACAGCGCCACCAACGCTGCTCGGCCGCACCCTAGACCCCCCGGCCGCCCCGAGCCAGCGATCCCCCGGGGGTCGCCCGCCCGTCCGGGGCCCTTCGCTACCGTCGCGGCCATGGCAGCCGACCCACCCGTGGCGGGGCTCGTCCTGGCCGGGGGCGGCGGCACCCGCCTCGGCCGCGCCAAGGCCGGCGTCGTGATGCGGGGACGCACCCTGGTCGAGCGGGCCGTCGACGCGGTGGGCGCCCGCTGCGAACCCGTCGTCGTGGTGTCCCGGCCCGGCGTCCTCCTGCCGACCCTGGACGTTCCCGTGGTGCTCGACCGCGAAGGGGCACGGGGCCCGATGAACGCCCTGGCCACCGGCCTGTCGCAGGTGGACGCGGAAGACGTGCTCGTGCTCGCCTGCGACCTCCCCTTCGCCGGCCCCGTCCTCGACCGGCTGCTCGCCGTGCCGCCCGGGCTGGCCGTCGCCGCCGCCGACGCCCGCCCCCAGCCCCTGTGCGCCCGCTACCCGCGCACCGCCGCCCTCGACGCGTGCGAGCGCCTCATCGCCCGCGGCGTCCGCCGCATGACCACCCTCCTGGACGAGCTGGAAGCCACGACGGTGGCCGTCGAGGGCGACGAGCTGTTCAACGTCAACACGGCGGACGACCTGGAGCGGGCCCGCCTGCGTGCGCCGACCGGCTGAGCCGCCGCCCTCACCCGCGAGGGCCCTCGTCCAGCACCAGCCCCATCACCACGGCGTCCCACAGCTCGCCGTTGCGACGCCGGTAGTGCCGGCGCAGCCGGCCCTCCTCGACGAAGCCGAACCTGCGGTAGAGGCGACGCGCCGCCTCGTTGTGGGGCCACACCCGGAGGGCGGCCTTGTGGGCACCGGCCTCCCGCGCCCACCCGAGGCCGGCGGCCAGCAGGGCGGAGCCGACTCCCCGGCCCCGCCATCCCTCGGCGACCATCATCCCCAGGTCGGCCACGCCGTAGCGGCGCCGGACGATCCCGAGGTGCCCGATCACGCCGCCCGCCGCCTCGGCCACGAACACGCCGTCGTCGGGGGACGCCAGGGCGGCCATGAGCTCGGCGTGACGCTCGCTCCGGTCGACAACCTCACGGCCGATCCAGCGGCCTTCGGCGGCGACCGCGACGAACAGGTCCACCAGCGGCTCGACGTCGGCCGCGGTGGCCCGTCGGACGGTGAAGCGGGGCGAGGCGCGCTCGGCGACCACCGCGCCAGCGTGGCCCATGGGCGGCCCGGGTGGCAGCCGCGCCGCTCTGGCACCGGTCGGCGGGCGCCCGTACGCGCTGCGGTCGGCCACACTGGCGGACGTGCAAGCGGAGGTGACGTCGAACACCCGTCGCCTGGAGCTGCCTCCCGCGCTGGCGGGCGCCGGGCGGGCGCGCCGGCTGGTGGACGCCGCCATCCGGGCCCGGCTGCCCAGCGAGCCCGCCTCCTGACGGCGCCCCTGCGCCTCGGGGTCCTCGACCAGTCGCCGGTGCCGGCGGGGACGACGCCGGCCGCCGCCCTGCGCCACACCGTCGACCTGGCCCGGGCGGCGGACGAGCTGGGCTACTCGCGGTACTGGCTGGCCGAGCACCACGGCGTCGTCGGCCTGGCCGGCACCGCACCCGAGGTGCTGGCGGCCCAGGTGGCGTCGGCCACCTCCCGCATCCGGGTCGGCTCGGGCGGCGTCATGCTCTCCCACTACAGCCCGCTGAAGGTGGCGGAGGCCTTCGGCGTCCTGTCGGCCCTGTTCCCGGGGCGGATCGACCTCGGCATCGGCCGCGCCGCCGGCGCCGACCCGGTGGCCACCGCCGCCCTCCGGCCCGGCCCCACGGCGTACGGCGACGAGCACTTCCCCCGCCGGGTGGTCGACCTCCTCGGGTGGCTGGGCGGCGGCCTCGAGCCCGGCCATCCCGCCGCCGCCGTGCGGGCCATGCCCGGCCCCGGCGACGGGCCCGACGTCTGGCTGCTGGGGTCGAGTCCCCACAGCGCCGGCCTGGCCGCCGCCCTGGGCCTCCCCTACTCCTTCGCCCACTTCATCACCCCCGACTTCGGGCCGCAGGTCGTCGGCCGCTACCGCCGCAACTTCCGCCCGTCGGCCGCCGATACCGAGCCCCGGGTGAACGTGGCGGTGGCCGCCGTGTGCGCCGACACCGACGAGGCGGCCGAGCGGCTGGCCCTGAGCGGCCTGGTGTGGCGCCTCTCGCCCGAGGAGCAGCGGGGGCCGGTTCCCTCGGTGGACGACGCGCAGGCCGCGGTGGCCGCCCTCGACCCGGCCCGCCGCGCCCGCCTGGCCCAGGACCGCGGCCGCCTCGTGGTCGGCGGGCCCGACCGGGTGGTCGGCCAGCTGGCCCGCCTGGCGGCGGCGTTCGGGGTGGACGAGGTGCTCGTCGTCACCGTCTGCCACGACCCGGCGGCCCGCCTGCGCTCCTACGAGCTGCTGGCCTCGGCCGCCGGGCTGCGCTCCCGGTGACGAGCCGGCGGGCACGGCGCCGGCCAGGGAGCCCGACCGGGACGTCGACGAGGGGCTGGGCCACCGGCTACGCAGAGTGACCGGCACCGTGCGGGACCGCTGAGTCGATAGGAACGGACCCGAGGTGGGTACCGCCACGGAGTGGCCATTCCCGCGGGACCGCAGCACCTCCCCGAGGGCCGGGCGCCGGGGCCGGAGAGCGACGGGCGGATGTCGCCGGCGTCCGCATGCGACGACCGGCCCCTCGAACGCGGGCTCCGCGAGCTGGCCGGCGTGCTCCTCAGCGAGACGACCGTCGAGCGCATGCTGGAGAGCGTCACCTCCGTCGCCGTCGCCGCCATCCCCGGGTGCGACGCGGCGAGCGTCACCCTCGCCCGGGACGGCCGCGTGTCGACGTCGGTCTCGTCGGCTGCGGCCGCCGTCGACTTCGACCGGGCGCAGTACGCGGCCCGCAAGGGCCCCTGCCTCGACGCCGTCCAGCAGCGCCACGTCGTCCGGGTCGACTCGTTCGCGACCGACCAGCGCTGGCCGGAGCTGGCCGGCCCGGCCGCCGCCAGCGGCATCGCCGGTTCCCTGTCCGTTCCCCTGGCGGTGGCCGACGAGGCGCTGGGCGCGCTGAACCTCTACTCGCGCCGGGAGCGGGCGCTCGGTGACGCGGAGGAGCAGGCGTGCCTCCTGGGCCACCAGGCGTCCATCACGCTGGCCAACGCGTGCGCCCTCCAACGGGCCGAGCTGCTGGCCCGGCAGCTGACCCAGGCGTTGGAGAACAGGGACATCATCGGCCAGGCGAAGGGCATCATCATGGCGAGCCAGAACGTGTCGTCGGACCAGGCGTTCGACGTGCTGCGGCGGGCGTCGCAGCGGTCCAACCGCAAGCTCAGCGAGGTGGCCCGCTCCATCGTCGACCGGCGCAACGCCGACAGCTCGCACGTCGGCCGAGCCGGCCTCGCCGGCTGATCGCGTCACCCCGCCCGGGTCGGGCTCCGTTCGAGGCCGGCGTCGTAGGCGGCGGGCGGCGGCTCGGGGCGGTCCGCCACCAGGATCCACCCGTCGCGCTCCTGCACCCGGTGCCGTGACAGGTAGCCGGGCCTGAGCCTCCACAGCGACGCCGGCGGCGCGTCGCGCGCCGGCACCACGTTCTCGCCGGTGCGCAGGTCGTACTCGTAGAGATGCCGGGCGCAGCGCAGCCGCCCGTCTCGCCGCGTGGCCCCGTCCAGCGGGGTCGACAGGTGCGGGCACTCGGCGGCGAAGGCGACCACCTCCCCGCCGGGCAGCCGGGCGACGAGCAGGTCGGCGTCGCCCACCCGCACGGCGGCGAAGGCGGGCCCGTCGTCGTCGCCGGCGACGCAGTCCCCGCTGCGCAGCACCGCCTCCCAGCGCGGCTCGGGCGTCACGCCGGCCGAGCCCTCAGGGGAGCAGGGCCCGGACCGGCTCGGCCCACGCGCTCGGCGGCTGGCGCAGGTCGACCACCGAATCGGCGCCCAGCGGCAGCTCGGGCGTCTCGGTGAGCGCCACCACGGGCACGTAGCGACCGCACGCCTCCGCCCGGAGCTCCATGATGAACTCGATGCCGGTGCGGTCGCTGGCGTCGACCACCACCACGCCGGGGATGAGGGCGCCACAGGCGCTGGGCGGGAACTCGGCGAACGACTTGGTGACGATCCGGCAGTCGTCCAGCTCGGCGCCCAGCTGCTCGGCCCGCTCGCGCTCGACGCCGACGGTGAGCACGAGGGCCGCGGGCAGCCCGGCCACCCGGCGCGCGCCCCCCAGCTCGGCGCTGAAGTCGGCGTCCCTGGGATCGCCCGAGGCGTCGAAGAAGGCGCTGTCGGTGTCGGTGTCGGTGAAGAACGTCTCGGCCGAGGCGCGGTCCGCCAGCGCCGCCTCGCCGGTGGCCAGGTCGGTGGCCCACAGCGACCACGAGACCTGGCCGAGGGAGATCTCGGTGTAGGTGATGGGCTGGATGTACGGATGGTCGAGCGCCACCTGCGAGAGCCCGAGCCCGACGAGGGCCCCCAGCAGCTCGTCCAGCGGGGCGCGGTCCTCCCGTGGCTCCTCGTTGCGGACGACGTAGACGCCGTCGGCGATCCGCAGCGCGGCGTGCCACCAGCCGTTGAGGATCAACGAGTTGTTCTCGATGTGCAGCGAGGGGCCGAAGGCCCGCTTCGCCCCGCCGGTCAGGAAGGCGTCGATCACCTCGCGGTCGTTCACTCGGCCGACGATAACGCGCTGCCCGGGGCGGGCGGTCGCGGCGTCGGAGGTCCCCTACGGTGGGCGGCGTGGCACGGGGCCGTCGCCGGGAGGTGCTCGTCTCGACGCCCGGCAGGGGCGTGCGGCCGGACTCGGTCATCGTGGAGGAGCCGCTGGAGGTCCGCCTCGACGGCCGCCTCGTCGCCACGACCATGCGCACGCCGGGCCACGACTTCGAGCTGGCCGTCGGCTTCCTGTCCGCCGAGGGGCTGCTGGCGGGGGCGCCCGTCCGCCGGGTCCGGTACTGCGCCACGGGACCGGCGGCGGGGACGGGCTTCAACGTGGTGGACGTCGACACGGGCGGCGTCGCCCCCGCCGCGCCGGCGAGGCTCGGCACCGTCGGCGCCGCCTGCGGCCTGTGCGGCCACGCGTCGATCGAGTCGCTGGCGGCGCGCCTCGCCCCGCTGCCCGCCCCCCTTGCCGCCGACCCGGTCGTGCTGGCCGCCGTGCCCGCCGCCGTGCGCGCCTCCCAGTCGCTGTTCGAGGCCACCGGCTCGGTGCACGCCGCCGCGTCCTTCGACCCCGCGACCGGCGACGTGGGCGTCGTGCGCGAGGACGTCGGCCGGCACAACGCCGTGGACAAGGTCGTGGGCCGTCTCCTGCTGGACGGCCGGTTCCCGGCGGGCGGGGCGGCGCTGTTCGTCAGCGGCCGGGCGTCCTTCGAGATGGTGCAGAAGGCATGGGCGGCCGGGTTCGGCCTGGTGGCGGCCGTCAGCGGCCCGTCGTCGCTGGCCGTCGAGACCGCCCGGCGCGCCAACCTCACCCTCGTCGGGTTCCTGCGCCCGTCGTCGATGAACGTCTACGCGCCGGCGCCGTTCTCGGATGCGCCGTATCAGGACGGGCCATCCGCGCATCCCTCCGGCGACGGACCTACGTTGCTATGGAACGAGGGAGGACAGCCATGACGCCTCGCCGGATCTCCGATCTCCGCACCCTCGAGGGGCGCCAGGTGGGCGTCTCCCTGGCCGACGGGTCACGCATCGACGACGCCACGCTCGTCTCCGCCCGGCCGTCCCCGGGCACGGTGTGGCTCTTCGCCGCCGGCACGGACGTGTTCGTCCGCGCCTCGGCGGTGGTGGACGCCTGGGAGTGGCGCACCGGCGCCCGCCGGGCGGCGTGAGTCTGATCTGAGTCGGGCAGGCGGCGAGGGCGGCCCGCGCTTCTTCGGTCACCTTTCCACCTCCCAGGTCGGTTTCTCGACAAAGAAGCACGGGAGCCGACCGTCAACCGCCCGGGATCCCGGGCGCCTCCGCCCCGATGGTGGTCGACGGCCCGTGGCCGGTGTGCACCACCGTCTCGGGCGGGAGGACGAGCAGCCTCGACCGGATGGACGCCACGAGCGTGCCCCGGTCGGAGAACGACCGCCCGGTGGCGCCCGGCCCGCCCTGGAACAGCGTGTCGCCCGAGAACACCACGCCCTCGGCCGGCACGTGCAGGCACACGCCGCCGGGCGAGTGGCCGGGCGTGTGGAGGACCTCGAGGCGGGCGCCGGCGACATCGATCGACGGCACGTCGGCCAGGTCGACGTCGGGCTCCCGGTCGGGGTGGACGGCGTCCCACAACATGCGGTCGTCCCGGTGGATGGCGACGGGCGCGCCGGTGGCGTCCGCCACGCCGGGGGCCGCGTTGACGTGGTCGTTGTGGCCGTGGGTGCACACCAGCAGCACCACCCGCCGGCCGCCCACCGCGTCGACGATGGGCGAAGGGTCGTGGGCGGCATCGACCACGACGCACTCCTCGTCGTCGCCCACGACCCAGACGTTGTTCTCCACGTCGAAGTCCTCGCCGTCGAGCGAGAACACGCCGGCGGTGCGGACGAGGTCGATCCTCACGCCGGCGGCCGCCTCAGAGGACCACGACCGAACGGAGCACGTCGCCGGCGTGCATCTTCTCGAAGGCCTGCTCCACCTGGTCGATCTTCACGGTCTCGGTGACGAAGCCGCCGAGGTCGAACCGCCCCGACAGGTAGAGGTCGATGAGGCGGGGGAAGTCACGGGACGGCAGGCAGTCGCCGTACCAGGACGGCTTGACGGCCCCGCCCCGGCTGAACACGTCCACGAGGGGCACGTCGAGGCGCATGGCCGGCGTGGGGACGCCGACCTGCACGAGGACCCCGGCGTGGTCCCGGGCGTAGAACGCCTGCTGGAACGTCTCGGGCCGGCCGACGGCGTCGATCACCACGTCCGCCCCGAACCCGTCGGTGAGCGCCCGGATCGCCTCCACCGGGTCGGTGCTGCGAGCGTCGACGGTGTCGGTGGCACCGAAGCGCGTCGCCCACTCCAGCTTGCGGGGATCGACGTCCACGGCGATCACCCTCCGCGCCCCGACCAGGGCCGAGGCGGCGACGGCCGCGCTCCCCACGCCACCGCAGCCGATGACGGCCACCGTGTCGCCCAGGCCCACGCCGGCGGTGTTCACCGCCGCGCCGAACCCGGCCATCACGCCGCAGCCGATCAGCCCGGCCGCCTCCGGGCGGGCACGGGGGTCGATCCTCACCGCCTGCCCGGCGGCCACCAGCGTGAGGTCGGCGAAGGCGCCGATGCCGAGGGCGGGGCTGAGCGGCGTGCCGTCGGCGAGCGTCATGGGCCGGGAGGCGTTGCGGCTGGCGAAGCAGTACCAGGGCCGGCCCCGGCTGCACGACCGGCACGTCCCGCACGGCGCCCGCCAGGCGATGACGACGTAGTCACCCGGCGCCAGGTCCCCGGCGTCCGGTCCGACCTGCTCGACCACGCCCGCCGCCTCGTGGCCCAGCAGGAACGGGAAGTCGTCGGCGATCCCGCCGTCCCGGTAGTGGAGGTCGGTGTGGCACACCCCACACGCCTGCACCCGGACCACGACGTCCCCCTCGCCGGGGTCGGGCACGACGATCGTCTCCACCGAGACGGGCTCGCCCTTGGCCCGGGCGACCACCCCTCGCACCTCGCGTGCCATCGCGCCGCTCCCCTCGCTCGCCGGGTCCCGGCCATCGTCGCGCGGGGCACGCCCGCCGGCGTCCCGACCGGGATTTCGCGGGCAGGGCGGGTAGAATCGGCGGGAAGGGCGGACCCCGCTCGCCGAGGAGGACCAGTCCCGTGACACCGCCGGCGTCCGTTCCCGGCCGCCTCACGCCGAGCGAGGCCGCGGCCGCCGCGGTGGCCGGCGGGTGGAGCCGGAAGAGCCGCTACGACCGCCGGGCCGAGGTGCTGTCCGCCACCACGGTGGCGCCCACGGGCACCGTGCGCCTGCGCTTCCGCGTCGTCGACGGCGGCCCGTTCGAGCACCTGCCCGGCCAGTTCGTCGGCGTCGAGTACCACGTCGACGGGGTCGGGTACGCCCGCAGCCCGTACTGCATCTTCTCTCCTCCGGGCGACGACGGGACGTTCGAGCTGATCGTGCGGGTCGTCGCCGACGGGCCGGTGTCCCGCTACCTCGGCTCGATGCAGCCCGGCGAGGTGCTGGCCTTCCGGGCCCCGACGGGGCGAGCGATGGTGCCCCGCGACGAGGACCGGGACCTCGTCCTCCTGGCCACCGGCGTGGGCGTCGGTCCGTTCCACGCCCTCGTCTCCTACCTGGCCGACGCCGGCTTCCGGCGCCGGGTCACCCTCTACTGGGGGCTCCGGCTGGAGGACGACATCTGCCTCACCGACGACCTCGACGAGGTGGCCCGCCGCTTCCCGGGCTTCTCGTACCACGTCTCGCTGTCGCAGCCGTCCCCGGCGTGGCGTGGGCTGCGGGGAAGGCTCACCGAGTCCGTCCCGCCTCTGCTCCCCGCCCTCGGGGGCAACCGCTTCTACCTGTGCGGGAACGGGGCGATGACGGAGGACATGGCGACGGCGCTCTCCGACATGGGCGCGGCCGAGGAGTTCATCTACCAGGAGCACTACTTCAACCAGAAGCACGTCCCCGACCCGGCCACCCTGGCCGCCATCCGGTCCCGCTTCGTCGCCCGGGACCTGTTCTCCCCCGTCGCCCACCAGGAGGGCATGCCCGCCCTGTTCCGGCTGGAGCGCCCGCTCGGGGCCCAGCGGGGCAACGCCGACCCCACGGCACCGTCCGACCTCGTCGTGCGCATGCCGAAGACGGCGGATCGGGGGGCGGGCGGCGCCCGCCGGTCGTCGTAGCGGCCGCCACCCGCCGGGCGGTGGTCACGTGCCGGCACGTCACCGGGCGGATACCGGCACCGGCCGTCGTCGCCGTGCACGCGCGAACCTGAGCCGGTGCTCGTCGTGGACGCCGCCAACGTGGTCGGCTCCCGGCCCGACGGGTGGTGGCGCGACCGGGCGGGGGCCGCCGCCGGGCTCGTCCACGCCGTGCGGGTGGCGGTGGCCGACGGGCGGGTCGGCGCACCGGTCGTGGTCGTCCTCGAGGGCGCGGCCCGGGGCGGGGCGAAGGAGGGCGACGAGGACGGCGTCCGGGTGGTCCACGCGCCGGGTGAGGGCGACGAGACCATCGCCGCCGCCGCCTCGGCGGCTCCGGCCGGCGTGGTGACCGTCGTGTCCGCCGACCGGGCCCTGGCGGCCCGCGTGCGCGCCGTGGGGGCGGGCGTCGTCGGCCCCCGTTGGCTGCTCGACCGGTTGTCGCCCTGACGCGCCGGTACGGCGCCGGCCGCCCGAAGGGCCGGCGCCGCACGAGCCGGGAGGTCAGCGGTGCGACAGGTCGACCCGGCGCAGCAGCTGGGCGTTGACGGCGACGACCACGGTCGACGCGCTCATCAGCACCGCCGCCACCGCCGGGGCGAGGGTGACGCCCGCCCACGCCAGGACGCCGGCCGCCAGGGGGATGGCGAACAGGTTGTACCCGGCGCCCCACACCAGGTTCTGGACCATCTTGCGGTAGCTCGCCCGCGACAGGCGGATGACGCCGAGGACGGCCCGGGGATCGGACGAGGCGAGGACGACCCCGGCCGACTCGATGGCGACGTCGGTCCCCGCCCCGATGGCGACGCCGACGTCGGCCCGGGCCAGGGCAGGAGCGTCGTTCACCCCGTCACCCACCATGGCCACCCGCAGCCCCCGGGCCTGGAGGCCGGTGACCGCCGAGTCCTTGTCCTCGGGCAGCACCTCGGCGAACACCTCGTCGATGCCGAGCTCGGCGCCCACGGCGTCGGCCACCTGGCGGGCGTCGCCGGTGATCATGACCACCTTGACGCCGAGCCGGTGCAGGGCGTCGACCGCCTCACGCGACTCGGGCCGGATCTCGTCCTCCAGCGCCAGGGCGCCGGCCACCTCGTCGCCCCGGAGGACGTAGAGGACGGCCGCCCCCCGCGCCCGCCAGCCGTCGGTGGTGGCGGCCAGGGCGGCCGGCTCGTCCACGCCGCGGGTGCGGAGGAGGTTGGGGCCCCCGACCGCCACCCGCTCGCCGTCGACGATCGCCTCCACGCCCCGGCCCGTGATCGACCGGAAGCCGGATGCGGTGCGGGGTGCGACCCCCTGCGTGCGGGCGAAGGCGACGATGGCCTTGGCCAACGGGTGCTCCGAATCGGACTCCACGGCGGCGGCCAGGCCGAGCAGCTCGTCCTCGTCGGCCGCGGCGGCGGTCGTGGTGGCGACGCCGGTGACGCCGTGGTTGCCCTTGGTCAGCGTGCCGGTCTTGTCGAACAGCACGGCGTCGACCGTGCGCATCCGTTCGAGGGCGAGGCGGTCCTTCACCAGGATCCCGGCCCGGGCGGCGATCGACGTGGACAGGCTCACCACCAGCGGGATGGCCAGGCCGAGGGCGTGCGGGCAGGCGATCACCAGGACGGTGACCGTCCTCACGAAGGCGTGCTCGGTGTCGCCCGAGAGGTACCAGGCCAGGAAGGTCGCCGTGCCGGCGACGGCGGCCACGTAGAACAGCAGGGCGGCGGCCCGGTCGGCCAGCGCCTGGGCCCGCGACCGGGACGCCTCGGCCTGGGCGACCAGGCGCTGGATGCCGGCGAGCGCGGTGTCCTCGCCCACGGCGTCCACCCGGAGGCGGATGGACGAGTCGGTCGCCACCGTGCCGGCGACGACCCGGTCGCCCGGGCGCTTGGCCACGGGCCGCGACTCGCCGGTGACCATCGACTCGTCGAGCTCGGCGTCGCCCTCCGTCACCACGCCGTCGGCGGGGACACGGCCGCCGGGGCGCACGAGGACGACGTCCCCGGCCCGGAGGTCGGCCAGCGCCACCGTCTCGGTGCCGGTTCCCGTCACGCGCTCCGCCTCGTCCGGGAGGAGGGCGGCGAGCGCCGCCAGGGCACCCTTGGCCTGGCCGAGGGCCCGCATCTCGAGCCAGTGGCCCAGCAGCATGACGGTGGTGAGGGTGGCCAGCTCGGCCCACAGGTCGACGTCGAGCAGGTCGAGCTGCGTGGCCGCCGAGGCGCCGAAGGCGACCAGGAGGCCCATGGAGACGAGGAGCATCATCCCCGGCCGGCGGCGCCGCAGCTCGTCGAGGCCGCCGCGGAGGAACACGGGGCCGCCGTAGAGGAACGTGAGCGTGCCGAGGACAGGGGCGACCCACCGGTCTCCGCTGAACGCCGGGGGCATCCACCCGGTGAGGTCCATCAGCATCTCGCTGTAGAGCACCACCGGGATGGTGAGCGCCAGGCTCGCCCAGAACCGCGTGCGGAACATCGCCGCATGGTCCCCGTGGGTTGCGTGGGCGGCGTGGG
>DATLFN010000028.1 GCA_035540975.1 Acidimicrobiales bacterium | reverse complement strand
GCGGGACGCCGCTGGCCGCGGCGGCCACGCACCGGGTCGGCAGCGGCCGGCTCGCTCGCCCGGCGGGCGGCGCCGGGACCGGGCGCCGGCACGGGGTCACCGGCCGCCCCGCCCCGCCGCCGCAGGGGCACGCCGGCCGGTGACCCCGTGCCGGCGCCCGGTCCCGGCGCCGCCCGCCGGGCGAGCGAGCCGGCCGCTGCCGACCCGGTGCGTGGCCGCCGCGGCCAGCGGCGTCCCGCCGCGGACGACGGGCCTCGGTCCCTCCGAGGCCGATGACCTGCTCGGACAACCCGGCCGAGCGGGCCGACGAGCTGCGGGGCCTGATCGAGTACCACAACGTCCGGTACCACCAGCTCGACGAGCCGGAGATCTCCGATGCGGAGTACGACGCCCTCGTCCGCGAGCTGGCCGCCATCGAGGAGACGCACCCCGACCTGGTGACGGCCGAGTCGCCCACCCAGCAGGTCGGGGCGGCGCCCTCCGCCCTATTCCCGCCGGTCGAGCACCGCACCCGCATGATGTCGCTCGACAACGCCACGTCGCTCGAGGAGCTGCTGGCGTGGGGCCGGCGCATGGAGCGCTTCATCTCGGGCGAGGTGGACTACGTCTGCGAGCTCAAGATCGACGGCGTCGCCATCTCGTTGCTCTACGAGGACGGGCGACTGGTGCGGGCGGCCACCCGGGGCGACGGGAGGGTGGGCGAGGACGTCACGGCCAACGTGGCGACGATCGCCGACGTGCCCGACCGCCTGACGCTGCACGACCCGCCCGCCCTGCTCGAGGTGCGGGGCGAGGTGTACATGCCCACCCCGGCGTTCGAGGAGCTGAACAAGCGGCAGGCGGACGAGGGGGGGCGCCTGTTCGCCAATCCCCGCAACGCCGGCGCCGGGTCGCTGCGCCAGAAGGACGCCCGCATCACCGCCTCCCGCCGGCTCGGCTTCTGGGTGTACCAGATCGGCCACGTCGAGGGCGCGCCCGCCTTCGCCCGCCACCGTGACACGCTCGACTGGCTGAGGGCGGCGGGCTTCCCCGTGAACCCCGAGATCCGGGTGCTCCAGTCGCTGGACGAGGTCCACGCCTTCTGCCGCCAGTGGCAGGAGCGCCGCCACAGCGTCGACTACGAAATCGACGGCATCGTGGTGAAGGTCGACGACCTGGCCCAGCGGTCCGAGCTGGGCTCGACCTCCAAGGCGCCGCGCTGGGCCATCGCCTACAAGTTCCCGCCCGAGGAGCGCACGACGCTGCTGCGCGACATCGAGGTCTCTATCGGGCCGTCGGGCCGGGCCACGCCCTTCGCCTTACTCGAGCCGGTGTTCGTGGGCGGCTCGACGGTCGGCGTCGCCACCCTGCACAACGAGGACCAGGTCCGCCTGAAGGATGTCCGGGTGGGCGACACCGTCATCGTGCGCAAGGCGGGCGACGTCATCCCCGAGGTGGTCGGCCCGGTGCTGTCGCTGCGGCCCGAGGGCCTGCCGGAGTGGCGGTTCCCGGCGACGTGCCCGAGCTGCGGCGGCCCGCTGGTGCGCGCCCAGGGGGCGAGCGACACCCACTGCCCCAACCTCGACTGCCCGGCCCAGCGGGCACGGCGCATCGAGCACTTCGCCTCCCGCGGCGCCATGGACATCGAGGGGCTGGGCGAGCGCACGGTGGGCCTGTTCTTCCAGCACGGCCTGGTGCGGGACGTCGCCGACCTCTACACGCTGGACCTCGACGAGGTGCGGGCCCTCGACCGCTTCGGCGAGGTCTCGGTGGCGAACCTGGGCCGGGCCATCGAGGGCTCGAAGTCCCGCCCGCTGGCCAACCTGCTCGTCGCCCTCGCCATCCCGCACCTGGGCGGGACGGGCTCGGCCGTGCTGGCCCGGGCGTTCGGCTCCCTCGACCGCATCATGGAGGCGTCGGTGGAGGAGCTGGCCGCGGTGGAGGGCATCGGGCCAACCATCGCCACCAGCGTGCGGGCGTTCTTCGCCTCCGAGCGCAACCGCGACGTCGTGGACCGCCTGCGGGCGGCCGGAGTCGCCCCGAGGGGCCCCGACGCCCCCCAGGTGCCCCAGACGCTGGCGGGCATGTCGGTGGTGGTCACCGGGACCCTGGAACGGTGGTCACGGGAGACGGCCGAGGAGGCGATCAAGGCCCGCGGCGGCAAGGCGCCCGGCAGCGTGTCCAGGAAGACGACGGCCGTGGTGGTGGGGGAGGGGCCCGGCGCCGCCAAGCTCACCAAGGCCACCGAGCTGAGCGTCCCCATCCTCGACGAAGCGGCCTTCGAGCACCTCCTGGAGACGGGCGAACTCCCGACGCCGGCGGGGTGAACGCCGTCCACCGCCCCCGAGCGCCCGGCGCGCCCGGGGAGCGGCGGTGCGACGGCGACCGCGACCGGCTCCTGGCCGCTCCGGCGGCAAGAAAGGGCGCATACCGCCCCTTCCTGCCGCCAGAAGTGGAATCCCGGCGAAACGGTCGCACCGAGGCGCCGGCGTTACCGCCCCGCCCGTACGGCGACCGCGGCTCAAGAGACGTTGAAGCACCACCGGTAGATGCCCGGCTCGGCGTTCTCGTCGGTCACCTGGTGGAACGCCACCTCGGCGCACGTGCGCCCGGGCGGCAGCTCGGCGAGCTCCTTGCCGGCGCCCGGGGTGAACGAGTAGCGGTTGAGCCCGTCGATCACGTCCAGCTGGTCGTCGGGGATGGGCGTGCCGTTGACCGACAGCGCCCCCCGGTACGTGGTCGCCAGCTCGACGAAGATCTCGGTCTGGCGCAGCTGGAGCGACGCCGGCTCGGGCGACACCACCCGGACGGCCGCCGGGCGCAGCTTGGGGTTGGGCGAGTCGTCGTGCATCACGAACGCCGTGTAGATGGCGGCGAAGGCCATCGCGAGCAGCACCGACGACACGACGCGCCGGCGGGTCAGGAGGCGGTCGGCACGGCGGAGGGCGGTCACCGGCCCATTGTTGCCGGGTGCGCGCGGGTACGACGAGCCGCCGGCCGGGCGCCGGACCGTCCACGGCTGGAACGGCCGCGCCCGCTAGCCTCGTCGGGTGGCCACGTCGAGCATGGCCGACCACGTCGGTCGCGTCCTCGGAGGGCGCTACCGCCTGCTGACCCCCATCGGGACGGGGGCGTCGGCGCAGGTCTTCCTGGCCGAGGACACCACCCTCCGCCGCCAGGTGGCCGTGAAGGTCCTCCACCCGGCGCTGGCCGAGGACGAGTCGTTCCTCCGCCGCTTCCGGGCCGAGGCGCAGCAGGCCGCCGCCCTCAACCATCCCCACGTCATGCGCGTGTTCGACTGGGGCGAGTCGGAGGACGGGCCGTTCCTGGTCCTCGAGCACCTGGCGGGCGGGAGCCTGCGCGACATGCTGGACGCCGGGCACCGGCTGTCGCCCTCGCAGGCGCTCCTCGTCGGCCTGGAGGCGGCTCGCGCCCTCGACTACGCCCACCGCCGCGACCTCGTGCACCGCGACGTGAAGCCGGCCAACCTGGTGTTCGACGAGGAGGGCCGCCTCTGCATCGCCGACTTCGGCCTGGCCCGGGCGCTGGCCGAGGCGGCGTGGACGGAGCCGGCGGGCGCCATCCTGGGCACCGCCCGCTACGCCTCGCCCGAGCAGGCCCAGGGCCTGTCGGTGGACGGCAGGGCCGACGTGTACTCGCTCGCGCTGGTGCTGGTCGAGGCGGTCACCGGCAAGGTGCCCTTCACGGCGGACACCACCATCGCCACCCTCATGGCGCGGGTGAACAACCAGATGGTCGCGCCCGAGGAGGTCGGACCGCTCGGCCCCGTGCTCGAGGAGGCCACCCGGCCCGACCCGGCCGAGCGGCTGGGCGCCCGCGGTCTCGTCGCCGGCCTGGAGGCGGCCGCCCGTGAGCTGCCCGCACCGGAGCCGCTGCCGGTGGTCGTCCGCCGCCGCCCCACCGACGACACCGCCGTCCTGGAGGCGCCGGTCCGGCCCCGACCGGTCCCCCCGCCGCCCGTGGACGACGCCGACGTCACCCAGCTCAGCGTCCCGCTGAAGGCCCAGGTCGACCGCACCGGTCCCATCGAGACCGGTGAGGACGTCGTCCTGCCGGCGGCCCATCGGCGCCGCCGCAAGTGGCCGTGGGCGCTGCTCCTGATGCTGCTGGCGCTCCTCGGCGCCGGGACCGCCTACGTCATCGCCCAGGCCCAGATCCCGAGGTACCCCGTGCCGTCGCTGCGGGGGAAGACGGTGGCCGAGGCGCGCGCCGAGGTAGCCGACGAGGAGTTCGAGATCAAGCTGGCGCCCGCCCGCTTCGACGAGGAGGTGCCCGACCAGCACATCCTCGACCAGGACCCCTCCCCGCTCCGTGAGCTGCGCGAGGGCGGCTCCATCACCGTCGTGCTGTCCAAGGGCCCCGAGCCCCGCGCCGTGCCGGACCTCACCAACCTCGACCAGCCGGCGGCCGAGCAGGCCCTGCGGGACGCCGGCTTCGTGCCCAAGGTCGTCGCCCAGCCCGACGAGGTGCAGCCGCCCGGCCGGGTCCTCACCTGGTCGCCCACCGGGTCCTCGCTGCCCAAGGGCATCGAGGTCACCGTCACCGTGTCGAGCGGCCCGGCGCCGAGGGAGATACCCGACGTCACCGGCAAGACGTTCGAGGAGGCGGCCGCCCTGCTGGCCGGGGCGGGCCTCAAGGCCGAGGCGGCCGAGGTGTTCAGCGCCGAGGTCGACAAGGGCAGGGTCGTCTCCACCAAGCCGGGCGTGGGGAGGTCGGTCGCCCGCGACTCGACGGTGGTGGTCAACGTCTCCAAGGGGCCCGACCTGGTGCCCGTCCCCGACGTGCTCGGGAAGTCCGTCGCCGAGGCCACCGCCGTCCTCCAGGCCGCCGGCCTCCAGGTCAGCGGCACCGGCGGGCTGCCCCGGGGGAAGACCGTGTTCCTCACCGATCCGGGCCCGGGGACCCGGGTGAAGCGGGACAGCGGCGTGTTCCTCTTCGTCCGCTGAGTCTTCGGCTTCATTCGTTCGCTCCGCTCACTCCATTCGGCCGAGTTGGATCGTGCTCCGGCGGGCGAGCGGAGCTCGCGCCGCCTCCGCCCTGTCCTTTCACCGGTGTCCGCAGCCGTTGAGGCCGCCGATGGCGGCGAGTGCGGCCACGGACCTGTCCGCTGAGTCTTCGGCTTCATTCGTTCGCTCCGCTCACTCCATTCGGCCGAGTTGGATCGTGCTCCGGCGGGCGAGCGGAGCTCGCGCCGCCTCCGCCCTGTCCCTTCCCGTGTCCGCAGCCGTAGGGGCCGCCTGCGGCGGCGAGCCCGGCCACGGACCTTGCCTGCGCGAACGCGGCGAAGGTTTCGCGGCCAGGGGGGTAGGTTCGGGTCGTGGACGCCGAGGCCCGCTCGCTCGCCCTCCTGGGCGCCGGCTACCCGGCGGCCGTCGCCGTCCTGGTGCGGTGGGCGGCGGTGGTGCGCGAGCGGCGGTGGCGGTGGTTGGCCGTGCACCACCTCGGGATGGCGGCGATCGTGGCCGGATGGGCGGCCCGGCGGCGAACCACACC
>DATLFN010000027.1 GCA_035540975.1 Acidimicrobiales bacterium | reverse complement strand
GCTCCTCCCCCGCCTCCTCGGGCGCCGACGACCAGGAAGGGCCGCCTGTCGGGCGCCCGGGGGATCGGCTTCGCGCTCGTCGTCATCGTGGTGGGCCTCGGCGTGTGGGGCGCCACCATGTCGGAGACCGAGTCGGAGAAGGCCCAGGAACGCGTCGAGGACTACCTCGAGGGCACGGGGCAGAAGGAGTTCTTCGCCTCCGACTCGCAGTTCCGGGCCTCGTTCCCGACCTACCCGGTGCGCACGACGGAGACGATCGACGCCCAGGGCAGCGAACTGCCGATCACGCTCTACACCAGCGAGGGCACGGACGACGCATTCTCGGTGGGGACCTTCGACCTGGCGGCCACCGACCAGTTCGACCTCGTCGGGTCGGTCAACGGCCAGGCGGCCGGCGTGGGCGGCCGCGTCGAGACGTCGTCGCTGACCAGCTTCGCCGGCCGCGAGGCGGTCGAGTCGGTGATCTCGACGCCACAGGGCGTGTACGTCAAGAGCCTGGTCGTGCGCAGCCCCACCCGCGTGTACCTGCTCCAGGTGATCGGCCGCGACAACCCGCCCAGGGGGTACGACCAGTTCAAGGGCACCTTCGAGATCACCGCGTAGCCGGCCGGTGCGTGAGCAGAGTTGGAGCGCCCGAGGTCCGATGCGTAAAATCCAGTATTCTCGACATTTCTCCTATGCCAAGGATGGGCGCCGATCCAGCACGGTCCGCCGCCCGAGCCATGACGCCACCGCGAGACCGGCCCGTGGCTGATCGGGCCCCGGACCCACCGGGGCAGACGGCGGCAGGGGTGCCCGTCGGCGACGTCCTGGCCGGGGCCACCGTCGTCGTCATCGACGACGACGAGATCAACGTGGTGCTGCTCGAGGGCGTGCTGCGCCAGGCAGGTGTCGGCACGGTGCGGCGCGTGACCGATCCGGCCTTCGCGGTGCAGACGTGCCTCGAACTGCACCCCGACCTGGTGGTGCTGGACCTGCACATGCCCGGCGTCGACGGCCTCGCCGTCCTGGAGGCGCTCCGCCTGGAGCTGCCCCAGGACGCCTTCGTCCCCGTCGTCGTCGTGACCGGGGACGGGCGCTCGAAGGCACGGGACGAGGCGCTGGCCGCCGGCGCCAAGGACTTCGTCACCAAGCCGTTCGACCCCACCGAGGTCGTCCTGCGGGCGAGGAACCTCATCGAGACCCGGGCCCTGTACGACCGCATCCACCGCCAGAGCGCCGCACTGCGCGTCGAGCTGGAGGAGCGCAACGCGAGCGACGCCCGAGCCCGGGCCGAGCACGACCGCCGGCGCCGGCGGGTGGAGGACGCCCTGTCGGGGAGCACGGTGACCATGGCGTTCCAGCCCATCGTCGACCTGGCGACCGACGCGGTGGTCGGCGTGGAGGCGCTCGCCCGGTTCGCCGGCCCGCCGCACCGTCCGCCCGACGAGTGGTTCGCCGAGGCGGCCGCCGTCGGGCTCGGCACCGACCTCGAGCTGGCCGCCGTGCGTGCCGCGCTGGCGGCGGTGGACCGGTTCCCGCACGAGATCTTCATGTCCGTCAACGTGTCGCCGGCCACCACCGTGTCGCCCGAGCTGGCGGCGTTGGTCGCCGACGCGCCGGCGCACCGCGTCGTGGTCGAGCTCACCGAGCATCACCGCATCGACTGCTACGACGCCCTGCTGGGCGCGCTCGACCGCCTGCGGGCGCACGGGGCGAGGATCGCCGTCGACGACGCCGGCGCCGGCCACGCCGGCCTCCAGCACATCCTGCGCCTGCACCCCGAGGTGCTCAAGCTCGACATGGCCCTCACCCGCGGCATCGACGCAGACCCGGCCCGCCGGGCGCTGGCCACCGCCCTCGTCCACTTCGCCGAGGACATCGACTCGGTGATCGTCGCCGAGGGGGTGGAGACGATTGAGGAGCTGGACGTCCTCCGCTCGCTCGCCGTCCGCTGCGCCCAGGGCTACCTCCTGGGCCTCCCGGGCGCCGCCCCCGAAGCGTCGGCGCCGGCACGGGAGCCGGGCCGGAGAGGCGGGTAGCCACCTTGGGAGAGGAGTCACCGGGGCGGGCGTCGCTGTACCGGCGGCTCGTGGAGGGCGCCAACGTCGGCGTGTGGGTCCTCGATCCCGACGGCCGGACCACCTTCGCCAACGCCAAGGCGGCGGACATCCTCGGTTACCCGGAGGACGAGATGGCCGCCCTCTCGCTGTTCGACGTCCTCGACGAGCAGGGCCGGGCGCAGGCCGCCCGGAACCTCGAGAGGCGCCGCCACGGCGCCGCCGCCCAGCTGGAGTGCGCCTTCCTCCGCCGCGACGGCTCGCGTGTCTGGGTGCTCGTCAACACCGGTCCCCTCTGCGACGACGACGGTGGCTACCTCGGAGCGGTGACCTTCCTGAGCGAGATCACCGAGCGCAAGCACATCGAGGAGGCGCTGGAGCGGGCGACCGCCCGCTCCAGCCTGCTGGAGGCGATGGCGACGGCGGCGAACGACGCGTCGAGCGTGGCCGCCGTGCTCTCCACGGCCGTGGACGCGATCTGCGCGCACACCGGCTGGCCCGTCGGCCATGCCTTCGTGCCCGCCCCCGGCGACGCCGAGCTGCTCGTGTCGTCCGGCATCTGGCACGTCGACGCGTCCGGCGACGACTACCGGTCGTTGCGCACCGCGACCGCGGCGACGACCTTCCGTGCCGGCGACAGCGTGGTCGGCGGGCGCCTGCGGGACGCCCGGCCGGTGTGGGTCCCCGACGTGACGCGGGACCGCACCCACCGGCGGGCGGCCGTCGGCGGCGACCTCGGCGTGCGGGCCCACGTCGCCGTCCCCGTGCGCGTCGGCGCCGAGACGGTCGCCGTCCTGGAGTTCTTCTCCCCCGACGTGCTGCCCGCCGACGCCGGGCTGCTCGCCACGCTGGACCGCGTCGGCGTCCTCCTCGGACGGGTGGCCGAGCGGGAGCGGGCCAGCTCGCAGCTGGCGGCCGCCCGCGACCAGGCCATGGAGTCGTCGCGGGCGAAATCGGAGTTCCTCGCCACCATGAGCCACGAGATCCGCACGCCGATGAACGCCGTCATCGGGCTCACCGGGCTGCTCCTGCGGACCGAGCTCGACTCGCGCCAGCGCGAGTACACCGAGGGGGTCCACGGCGCCGGAGAGGCCCTCCTGGCCATCATCAACGACATCCTCGACTTCTCCAAGATCGAGGCCGGCAAGGTGGAGCTGGAGGTGGTCGACTTCGACGTCGTCCAGCTGGTCGAGGAGGTGGCCGGCCTGGTGGCGGATGCCGCTCGCGGCAAGGATCTCGAGCTCGCAGCCTGCTGCCATCCCGACCTGGTCCCTACGCTGCGGGGTGATCCGGCCCGGCTCCGCCAGGTGCTGCTCAACCTGGCGGCGAATGCCGTCAAGTTCACCGACCACGGCGAGGTGGTGGTCCGGGCGCGGGAAGAGCGCGACCGCGCCGACGGCGTCGTCCTCCGGTTCGAGGTCGCCGACACCGGGCCGGGCATCAGCCCCGGCGACCAGAAGCGCCTGTTCGAGCCGTTCTCCCAGGGCGACGCCTCCACCACCCGCCGGTTCGGCGGAACGGGGCTCGGGCTGGCCATCTCCACCCGGCTGGTGGCCGCGATGGGCGGCGAGATCGGCGTCGACAGCGAGCCGGGACGAGGCTCCACCTTCTGGTTCACCGTGCCCGTGGAGTCCTCCACGTCCGGCCCCGTCGCTCCTCCCGCCTCCCACCACCTCCTCGACGGCCTGCCCGTGCTGGTCGTCGACGACAACGAGACCAACCGCGTCATCCTCCGCGAGCAGCTCACGGCCTGGGACATGCGGCCGACCCTCGCCGGCGACGGCGCATCGGCGCTGCGCATCCTGGGAGACGCGGCGCGGGCGGGAGCGCCGTTCGGGCTGGTCCTCCTCGACATGTGCATGCCCGGCATGGACGGGTTGGACGTCGCCCGCCGCATCGCCGCCGACCCGGCGACCGCCGGGGCCCGGGTCGCGCTGTTGACGTCGACCAGCGAGGTGGGTGCCGCGGCGGCCGCCGCCGCCGGGGTCGCCGCCTGCCTCACCAAGCCCGTCCGGCTGTCGCAGCTCCACGACGCGCTGGTCCGCCTCGTCGCCCCCGAGACCGCCCTCCGCCGCCCGACCGCACCCGTGGCCGGGCGCGGCACCCCGGGGGCGCGCGGTCACGTCCTGGTGGTGGAGGACAACGCCACCAACCAGATGGTGGCCGTCGGCCTGCTGGAGGCGATGGGGTACACCGCCGACGTCGTGGCCGACGGGCTGGAGGCGCTGCATGCGCTCGATCGCGGGACGTACGTCGCCGTGCTCATGGACTGCCAGATGCCGCACATGGACGGTTACACGGCGACCCGGCACATCCGGCGCCGCCCCCGGGACGCCGGCATCCCCGTCATCGCCATGACCGCGGGCGCCGTCGCCGGTGACCGCGAGCGCTGCCTGGAGGCCGGGATGGACGACTACATCACCAAGCCGGTGAAGCCCGACGAGCTCGAGGCGGCGCTGGCGCGGTGGGCGCTTCCCGTCCCCGACGGGGCCGGCGCCGGGGACGGCAACCCTCCGGCCGGTCCCCGGGGCGACGGCGACGACGACGGCGTCGACGCCGGCGGGGGCGTCGACGCCGCTCGCCTCGAGCTCCTCTGGAACATCGGTCCCGCCGACGGCTCGCTCCTCGCCGCCGTCGTCGACGCCTTCGTCGCCCACGTGCCGAAGAGCCTGGGCGACGTCACGACCGCGGTCACGGCGGGCGACGGTCCGGGGCTGGTCCAGGCGGCCCACCGCCTCAAGGGCGGAGCGGCCAACCTCGGGATGGCCGGCGTGGCGTCGATCTGCGCGGAGCTCGAACGGCTGGGTGAGGCGGGGCGGTTGGACGGCGCCCGTCCGTTGCTGGACGTGCTCGAGGAGGAGCTGGAGCGGGCGCCCGTCAGCCTGCGCCGCTTCCTCGCCGCCGGCCCTCCCATCCCGGGACGCTGAGGGGGGCCGGCCCGGGCCGGCGCGACGGCGAGGCGGTCCTGCTCGTTCCGGGGGGCCTGCACCAAATCCTCAAGTTTCGGCGCCTATGTGCCGTTGTCTCCCTCACACCCACGACAACGGCAAACCCGGGGCGACCCGGCGACGCAAAGCCTCCGGTCTCGGAACGTCCGAGACAGCGGGGCCACCGAATGGCTGGAGACCTGGCTCTCCCGTGGGCGACACCCCGAGGAGAGCTTCATGCGCACCCGTCTGCTCCGCATCGCCGCGCTCGGTGTCACCCTCGGCCTCGGCGGCCTCGTGCTCGAGGTCAGCCCGGCGTCGGCGAGCGTGGACACCGGCTCCGACGAGATCGCCCTGGCCGGCATGATCAACGCCGAGCGCGCCGCCGCCGGCCTGGCGCCGCTGGCCATCGACGGCCGCCTCTTCGACTCGGCCCGCTCGTGGTCGGCCGTCCAGGCCGCCGCCGGCGACCTGAGCCACGACGCCTCGTTCTTCGCCGGCGACCGTCCCGGTGGCGCCGGCGCGGTGGCCGAGAACGTCGCCTACAACACGTCGGCGGCGACCATCCACGCCCGCCTGATGCAGAGCCCGGCCCACCGCGCCAACATCCTGAACCCGGCGTTCAACTCCGTCGGCGTCGGCGAGGTCGTGTCCGCCGACGGGCGCATCTTCGTGACCGAGCGCTTCGCCCGCATCGACGCATCACCCGAGGCGGCGCCCAAGGCTGCCGTCAAGAAGGCGAAGGCGACCAAGGCGAAGGCGAAGGCGAAGGCCAAGACCAACAAGGCCCGCTCGCGGCGCCGCTAGCCACCGCCCGCGGTCAAGACGACGACGGCTCATCCGTTCTGTGTAGCGGCGGTGAGGTCGAGCTCGGCCACGCGGCCGCCGCCGACCTCCACGACGGCGAGCGTGGCCAGCTGGTCGTCCAGCACCTCGTACATCCCCGCCGACACCGCCGGGAAGAGCGCCACCGGGACGGACCGGCCGCCCACCTCCCGCACGTGCACCCCGGTGTGGAAGCGCCGGGAGGGGTCGCCCGCCGGCTGCGCCTCCAGCTCGCCGCCGGCAGGCACGGCGGCGAGGCGGACGACCAGCGCGCCCACCTCGCCGCCGACGTCGAGCACGGGCCAGTCGCCCGCGCCGTGGCCCGCGTGCCCCGACATCGCTAGGCCGCCGGCACCTCGTAGCCGCTGTGGGGCGTCCCCACGAACGGGAACGAGCCGAGCAGCGCCCGCTCGGGCGGGCTCGTCCCATCCTCCACCAGCGCGGCGGCGGCGTCGGGCGTGTAGCCGGGCGCCACCAGCGGGTACGTGGCGCCGGCCACCGCCCGCAGCTCGATGGTGACGACGTCGTCGGTGAGGCGCCGACCGTTCGGGAACCCGGCGAGGTCGCCGCCCACGATCCCGAGGCGGTTCGGCGCGGCCGCCGGCGGGACGGCGACGTTGAGGCGCAGCATGTCGGCCTGCGTCGTCCCGGTGAAGTTCTGGAAGCCGGGGACGATCCCGGCCGGGATGCCCGTCAGCAGGATGGCCAGCAGGTCGGCCCGGTCGGCGTCGAGACGGGCGAGGTTCGGGAACACGCCCGGGTAGAGCACCGGCAGCAGCCTGGCCAGCTCGGGGCGGGCGACGTACCTGGCGAACTCGGCATCGCGGTCGGGCCCGAGCGCGTTCCACCGGTCCTTCTGCGCCATGGGGACGATCACCTCGTTGAACAGCGGGTTGCCGAGGCGGGAGACCTGGACCCACGGCCCGGCGTTGTTCAGCAGTCCGGCCAGCTCGACGCCGATGATCGAGGCCTTGCGCCGGCTCGCCGCGCCCCACACTCCGATGACGGAGCGGGGCTCCATCGGGTCGGTCGGCACGGAGCCGTCCCGGGTCAGGTGCGAGATCGGGACCTGGATGGCGATGGTGTGGACGTTGGCGCCGGCGAGCGTGTCGACGCCTTCGGCGTTCGCGGTCGGGATCAGGTGCAGCGACTGGAACGGCCGCAGCGTGCCGAGGTCGAAGACCGAGCCCAGGTCGACGAAGAACGGGTCGGCCCGCTGGCCGGCGAAGACCTTCGTCCCGTCGGGCAGCGTTCGCACGGCGGCCGACGCCAGCGATCCGTAGCCCGGCGTCGAGCGGGGGCCGATGTTGCACGGCGGGCACGGCACGTTCGAGGCGACGACCCTCTCGACCCCGCGGCCGGGCCGACGGTCGATGCGGGTGACCGAGTAACGCTGGCGGCGGTTCCACGTCGGCGCGTCGAGGGCGGTGATGGGGCCCGTGTTGTAGAGGAACGTCTCGGTGTTGGTGACGGTCGTCCGGAACTGGAATCGGTAGGTGACGTCGGGCCTTCCGTCGCCGGTGCAGTCGACGTGGATCTCGTAGCGGACGTCGTCGCCGAACTCGTAGAAGTTGGGCCCCCCGGCCGGCGACTGGGCGGGCACGTAGTTGGTGACGATGGTGACCGTGTCGCCCGGCGTGCGGAAGGCGTAGGTGTCGGTGTTGTCGGCCACCGGGTCCTTGGAGATGCCGGGTGCCTCTCGGTGCGAGGACATGGCCGCCTACCTCGCCGCCCGCAGCATCCGGGCCACGAGCCTCTTGTCGGTGAACACGATCGACTCCTCGCCCAGGAGGAGCTCGAACTCCCCGGTGGAGACGTCGCGCAGGTGCACGACGAAGGACTGGGCGGCCAACTCCCGCTCGGCGTCGGTGAGCGCGGGCTCGTCGGCGACGGCCGCCCTGGCGACGCCCGGCACGGCCATCATGCCGATCGCTCCGGCTGCCCCTATCGACCCTCGGGTCAACAGGGCGCGGCGAGTGATCTCGTTCATCTCGCTTCCCTCCCCTCGTGGGCGCCCTCTGTGCGCCCGCCGTTTCTCCGGTGCGGGGGTGGCGGGCGGATGTCACCCATCAGGCGGGTCGTCGGCGCGCCTCGCTGCTGTCGCGGCGCTGGCCCGGGCGCGTCATCCCCCTGTCAGGCGGCTGCGTCATCATCGAACCGCCCGAACGAACGGAGTCCCGTGCCCGACCTGGTCCGCCTCGGTCTGTACTGCCCGCCGTGAATGCCCGGCTACCACCTGCCGTTCTTCGCGGCAGCGGCGAACGGTCTGTTCGCCAGGCACGGTCTCGACGTCGACATCCTCGACCCGCCGCCGGGACCGGACATGGAGATCTCCCACCGGGTGGCCGCCGGCGGTGCGGACTTCAGCCTCACCGGCGTGACCTACCACCTGTTCGCGCACCGCGACGCCGATCGGCGCCTGGCCGCTCGCTTCGTGTCGGTGCTCCAGCCCCGCGCCGGGTTGGCGGCGGTGGTACCGGCGACGTCGGACCTGTGGATGCCGTTCGACCTCGGAGGCCGCCGCCTGGCGAGGTCGGCGGCCTCCTGGCTGGCCGCCGAGTGCGTAGGGGCCCTCCTCGCCCGGGGTGTCGACGCCCCCGTCGTGGCGCCCACACCCGACGGGGCGGCCTGCGCGTTGCGGGACGGGACGGTCGACATGATCGCCACCTTCGTCGACACCGTGGGCATCGGCGACCGGGCCGGGTTCCCGGTGCGGCAGATCCCGGTCGGGCTCGACGTGTACGGGAGCGGGTTGATCGCCGGCGATCACGTGCCCGACGGCCTGGCCGCCCGGGTGGCGACAGCCGTGGCCGAGGCCTTCGACCACCAGCGCCGGGAACCGTCGGCGGGCGTTCGAAGCTTCTGCGAGCGGTTCCCCGGCGTCCACCCCGGGCGGGCGGCTCGCAGCTGGACCGAGCTGGCGGCCTACTGCTTCGGCTCCGGGCCGACGGGATCGATGACCCGCGCCGGCTGGCAGCGGACGCTCGACTGGCTCTGCGGTGTCCACGGGCTGCTCGTCGACGCCGTGGACGACGTCGCTCGCTGGCCCGCCACCGCCGGGAGCCCGCCTTCAGGTGATCTTCAGGTCTCGGTCACGTGAAGATCAGGCTCGCCGGCGCAAACTGGTCGCGGAGCGCCCGCGCCGGGTGCACGAGGAGGAGGCGCCCCATGATCGACGTCCTGCGACCGTCCCGGTACGCCCACCGCCGAACGGACGGCGGCTTCACCCTGATCGAGCTCCTGGTCGTCATCGTCATCCTCGGCGTCCTGGCCGCGGTGGTGGTGTTCTCGGTCGGCGGCGTCAACGACAAGGGCGAGAGCGCCGCCCTCAGGACGGACATGCGGACCGTCCAGACGGCCGAGGAGGCGCACTACGCGAAGTTCGGGACCTACGCCACCGAGGAGGAGCTGGTGGCCAAGGGGTTCCTCGCTTCGGTGTCCACCCTCACCGACGTGGTGATCACCGGAGGCCGCTCCGGCGCGCAGTTCCTCCTGACCGTCCAGGAACCCACCGACGACGGCCTCGTCGTCGGCGTGAACCCCCAGACGTCGTCGGCGGACTTCACCGGCGGGTTCACCGGCACACCGGCGGGCGTGAAGCACAACTTCGGCATGGGGCCGACCAACACCAACATCTTCGAGACCCTCGTCCGGATGACGCCGGACTTCGGGTACGAGCCGTGGCTGGCCGAGAGCTGGGACCTGCCCGGAGCCGTGCCCGCCGGCGGCGGCCCGGCTCTCGGGCCGACCACCTACCGGTTCCACCTGCGCCACGGCGTGCTGTTCCACAACGGGACCGAGCTGAAGGCCGACTCGGTCATCTACACGTTCAACAGCCGCATCGCGCCGAACTCGACGCTGGGCGTCACCACCACCTCGGCGGCCGCGGTAGCGGGCGATCCCTACGCGGTGGACGTGACCTTGAGCTTCGCCAACGCCCGGCTCCTCGAGCAGCTCGTCCACCACCAGACCGGCGCCGTCGTGGCCAGCGGCACGGTTCCGCTGGCGGGCGCATCGGCGACGCCGACGCCGGTGGGGACGGGGCCGTTCAAGTTCTCCATCCCCGACGGCTCCTCCTACAGCCAGGGCAACCAGCTCGTCCTCGTGCGCAACGACGCCTACTGGGGCGACGAGGCCAAGCTGAAGACGCTGACCTTCCGCTTCATCGCCGACAGCACGACCCGCCTGCTGGCGCTCCAGGCCGGCCAGATCGACATGATGTACGACGTACCGAAGGACTCCCTCGCCGCCGTCGGGGCGACGCCCGGTCTCAAGACGGCCGTGTCGCCACCGGGATTCAACGAGGTCATCTGGATCAACAGCCACCGGCCGCCGGCACCCGGGACGTCCAACGACGCCCTCTCCGACCTGTCGGTGACCACCCCGCCGTTGAACAACGGGAACCGTGTCCGCAGGGCGGTCGCGGCCGCCATCGACCGTCAGACGATCCTGAACGCGACGTGGCCGTCGGGTGCGGCGACGGCCAACACCTTCCTCCCGGCCTCGGTGCTCGCGCCGCACGACACCCTGGTCCAAGGCCCGACGTTCAGCCGCGCCGAAGCCGCCGAGCACCTCGACGCCGCCGGCTGGACGTGCACCGGTACGTGCGGTCCGGGCAACTTCCGCTCCAAGGGTGGCGTGACCCTGACGTTGAGCCTGCTCAACGGCTACACCCCGACGTCGCTGCGGGGCGACGCCGACATCCTCGTGGAGAACGACCTCGAGGCCGTGGGCATCGACGTCGCCCGGACCCGGCTCTCCGACACCCAGCAGGCCACCTACAACACGGCCATGACGAACGGCACGTTCGACCTGTACATGGAGCGCATCTCCCAGAACGACGCCAACCCGGCCTCGCCGCCGAGCAACTTCTTCGACTGCGGCGGTGGCAGCGGCGGCACCAGCGCTCCCGCCGGCACCGGCGTCGGTGCCGGCGGGAACTGCCCGAACAGCGGGCTCAACCAGATCGGCGCGGGCTACGCCAACTGGCTGGCGGACAACGCCACGCCCTTCGCCGCCACGCTGGCCTCCGCCCGGCTCGCGACCGACCCGGACGTGGCCAGGCAGAGGACGGCCGAGGCGATGCACCACGCCGTCGACGACTACGTCGTCGGGGTCCACCTGGGGGCCCTGAACACGCTCTACGGCATGAAGTCCGACGTCCATGGGTTCCTGCTGCACGGGTCGCTGCGCCAGGTCCGCTGGGCCTCGGTGTTCCGCCTCCGCTGAGCCGCGAGCGGCACCGGTGCGGCGCCGGTGCCGCTGGAGCGGCCCGCCGGACCGGGGGCCGCGCCCGTACGCTCTGGGCCTGCGATGACCCGCCACCTGCTGAGCCGGCTCTCGTCGCTGGTGCCGATCTGGCTGCTCATCACCTTCTTCGCCTTCCTGTTGGCGACGGCGGCACCCGGCGACCCGGCGCTCGCCGTGCTCAACCAGCGGGGCGTCGACCCGATCACCGCGGCCGATCTCCGCCAGGTGAGGGCCGAGCTGCACCTCGACGACCCGTTCGCCGTTCGTTACGTCCGTTGGCTGGGCGAGGTGGTGCGCGGCGACCTCGGGACGTCGTTCAAGGGTGGTCGCGTGCTGCCCCTGCTCGCCTCCCGGTTCGGCGCCTCGCTCCAGTTGGCCGTCCCGGCGTTCGTCCTCGCGCTCGCCATCGGCCTGGGTGCCGGATTCGCCGCCGCCGCCCACCGGGACGGGGTGGTCGACCACCTCGCCCGCCTGGTGACGCTGGTGCTGGCGTCGGTCCCCAGCTTCTGGCTGGGGTACCTCCTGATCATCGTGCTGTCGGTGAAGCTGCAACTGCTCCCGGTCGCCGGCCGGGACGACTGGCGGCACGTCGTCATGCCGGCGACCACCCTGGCGCTCGGCTCGGCCGCCAGCCTGGGCCGCCTGGTACGGGCAAGCGTGCTCGACGAGCTGGGAGAGCAGTACATGCGCACGGCCCGGGCCAAGGGCCTGAGCGACCGCGACGCCCTTATGCGCCACGCGGCCCGCCCTTCCCTCGTTCCGGTGGTCACCGTGGCCGGGCTCCGGCTCGGCCGGCTCCTGGCGGGCGCCGCCATCGTGGAGACCGTCTTCTCGTGGCCCGGGATCGGCCGCCTCCTCGTCGAGTCCATCAACGACCAGGACTACCCCGTCATCCAGGGCATCGTGCTCTTCACGGGCACCGTGTTCGTGTTGACCAACCTCGTCGCCGACCTGATCTGCGCCCGGATCGATCCGCGGATCCGCCTGGGCGGGGGTGGAGGTTGACCATCAGCGGGACCGGCTGGCGGGCCCTTCGGGACCCGGCCACCGTGGTCGCGGCCGCCGTTCTCGCCGTCATCGGCGTGGGCGCGCTGGCCGCTCCGTGGGTGGCGCCGCACGACCCCACGGCGGTGGATCTGGAACACCTGCTCGAGGGGCCCAGTCGGCGCCACCTCCTCGGGACCGACGGGCTGGGCCGCGACGAGCTCAGCCGGCTGATCCACGGAGCGCGGTGGTCGCTCGGCACTGCCCTGGTCGTGACCGTCCTGGTGACCCTGATCGGCACGGCGGTCGGGGCCGCGGCCGGCTTCTCCCGTGGCTGGGTCGACTGGGTCGTCGTCCGGGTCGTGGACGCGCTCCTCGCCTTCCCCGCCCTCCTGCTGGCCCTGGCCATCGTCGGCGTCGTCGGCCCGGGGCTGCGGGGCGTGCTCGTCGCCCTCGTCTCGGTGGGCTGGGCGACGACCGCCAGGGTCGTCCGGGGCCAGGCCCTCAGTCTGCGCGAGCAGGACTACGTGACCGCCGCCCGGGCGGCGGGCGCCGGCGACGTCCGGATCATCGTCGGTCACGTGATCCCCCACGTCATGTCCCCCGTCCTCGTGCTGGCCAGCGTCGAGATCGGCCAGCTGATCCTGGCCCTGGCCGGGCTGAGCTTCCTCGGCCTCGGTGTCCAGTCCCCGACACCCGAATGGGGCACCATGGTCAACGAGGGTCGGGCGTTCCTGTTCTCGAAAGCCGACCTCATGATCTGGCCGGGGGCCGCGATCAGCGTCACCGTGATCTCCTGCAACCTGCTCGGCGACCGCCTGCGCGACGTCTTCGACCCCCGCCTGGCACCCGAGGCCCGCGAGGCGCTCTCGCGGGCCCGCACCACCCGCTGAACGGTCCTACTGTTGGACACATGGCTGATCGTGTCCGCCTGAGCCTGTTCTGCCCCTCCTGCCTTCCCGGGTACCACCTGCCGTTCTTCACCGCCGTTACCAGAGGGGTGTTCGCGGACCACGACCTGGTCGTCGACATTCTCGACCCCCCGCCACCGCCGGGCACCGCCAACACCCACCGGGTGGCGGGCGGCGGGGCCGACTTCGGCCTGACCGGCGTCACCTACTTCCTCCTCGCCCTCAAGGAGGCGGGCGACCGGCTTCCCGCCCGCTTCGTCTCGGTGATCCACCAGCGCAGCCCGCTCGGCGCCATCGTGGCCGAGGACTCCGACATCGAGACAGCGGCCGACCTCTCGGGGCGGAGGATGGGTCGCGGGAGGTACACCGGGTGGCTGGCCGACGAGTGCGGCCAGGCCCTGGCCGACCGGGGGCTCGAGTCGCCCGTCTTCGTCGACCTGCTCCACGGGGATGCCCCGTACGCGCTCGGGCGCGGGGACGTCGACGCGTGCGCCACCATGGTGGACACCATCGCCGGCATCGCGGCCAAGAGTGGACTCGAGGTGCGCGCCGTCGCCCTCGGCCCCGACGTGTACGCCAGCGGTCTCATCGCCGGGGATGGTGTGCCCACCGACGTGGTGGAGCGCATGCGACAGGCGGTGGTCGCCGCCTTCGCGCTCCAGGAGGCCGACCCGGCGTCGGCGGTGGCCGAGTTCTGCGAGCGCTTCCCCGACGTGCTCCCATCGGTGGCGACGGCGGGGTGGGCCCACCTCCAGTCCTACGCGGCGGCCGGTGCGGGCGGCGTGGGCGCCATGGACGCGGTGCGGTGGGCGGCGACGGTCGACTGGGTGTCGCGGGCGCACGGGCTCCCGCCCGTCGCTCCCGAACGGGTCCACCGGCCCGAGCTCGCCTCGTAGCGGGTTCAGCGGGTGGCGTTCAGGCGGTAACCGAGGCCCCGGACCGTCTCGATCGAAGCTCGCCCGAACGGCTCGTCCACCTTGGCCCGCAGCCGGCGGACGAGCGCCTCGATGACGTTGGAGCGGGCATCGAAGGCGAAGTCCCACAGCTCCTCGTGCAGGCGCGACCGGGACACCGCCCGACCCTCGTTGCGGGCCAGCATCTCCAGGAGCAGGAACTCCTTGGGGGTGAGGGAGATCTCCACGCCGTCGCGCCGTACGCTGCGATTGCCCGGATCGACCACGATCCCGCCTGCCTCCACCACCGTCGGCCGGCCGGTGGGCGCCCGGCGGGCGAGAGCCCGGAGCCGGGCCTCCAACTCGTCGATGGAGACCGGCTTGGTCACGTAGTCGTCGCCGCCGGCGTCCAGGCCGGTCACCCGGTCGGCCAGGTCGCCCCGGCCGGTGAGGAACAGCACCGGGGTCCACTGCTCACGCGCCCGGAGCTGCCGGCAGACGTCGAACCCGTCGGGCGGCGGCAGGTTGACGTCGAGCAGGATGGCGTCATAGGAGACGACGGCCGAAAGGTGCAGCGCGCCCTTGCCGTCCCCGACCGCATCCACCGCGTGGCCCAGGCGCCCGAGGGCGGCACGGAGGACGTCGACCGCTTCGGGGTCGTCGTCGGCGATGAGCAGCCTCATGCCCGCCGGATGCTCAGAACGGGCTCCAGCACACCGGGATCGGGACGGTGAAGCACACCGTGGCACCTCCCCGGTCGTTGCCCTCGGCCCAGATGCGACCGCCGTGGCCTTCCACGATGCGCCGGCACACGGCCAGGCCCAGTCCGGTGCCGGCGCCCGGGCCCTGTCCCGGTCCGCGCTGGAAGGCGCGGAAGACCCGCTCGCGGTCGCGCTCGTCGATGCCCGGCCCGTCGTCGCTCACCGACACCCGCCACGCGCCGCCCGACTGCACCGCAGAGACGCGGACGGCCGGCGGGCGGTCCGGCCGGCGGTGCATGAGGGCGTTCGCCACCAGGTTGCGCACGACGAGGGCCAGCTCGGCCGCGTCGCCCCGGACGGTGGGCAGGTCGGCCCAGTCCACCGTTGCGCCGGCCGCCGCCATCGACGCCGCCAGGTCCTCACAGGCGCCGGCCACCAGGGCCTCGAGGTCGACGTCCTCCCGCCGGCGGACCGCGGTGCCGAGGCGGGCGAAGACGAGCAGCCCGTCCACCAGCGCGCTCAGGCGGGCGGCACTGGTGCGGAGCCCGTCGAGGCGCCTGCGGTTCTCGGCGTCGAGGTCGCCACCTGCGCCGGCGGCCAGGAGATCGGCGTAGCCGACGATCGTCTGGAGCGGCGAACGCAGTTCGTGGGCGGCAACCGAGGCGAGCTCCATCAGGTCGGCGTTGGACCGCAACAACTCGGCGTTGTCCCGCTCCAGCGCGGCGATCCGCCGGCGCACGGTTGCCGGGTCCTGCGGCCGTGCTGCAACCGCCGGACCCGGTGCCGCACGCGCCTCCCCGCCTGCCTCCACCGGCCCATGATCTCCCAGAACTCGTCGAGCGTTCAATAGCTGCCGACCACACCTAGGGACCCCTTGCAGGACGGGTTCTCGCTGATCCCAGCGACTTTCCATCCAGCTGGGCCAGCGCCGGACCGCCCATCGCCTCCAGCCTGGGGCTGAGCGCTCCCGGCAGGCGCAGCCTGCGCCGCTCCCGACGACCGGTGGGCCAAGGTGCCTCGTCACGCTGGCCGCCGGGCCGACCAGCCTGACACCGCCGCACGAGCGGGCACCGCAACGGCGCCTGCGTGACCACACTGCCGTCAGGAGACCCGCAATGCGCACCCAGGAGGCCTACGGCCTCTTGCAGTTCTTCGCTGGTGCGCCGAGCGCTGCCTGCGCCTGTCGGCGACACCGAGAGGCGGTCGGCCCTCCCGTGTCGGCGGATGCGCTACGAGTCCTTGGCAAGGATCTCGGCTGCTGCTCTCATCTGCTTGGCGAGATGCTTGCGGGCTTCGGCTTTCCCCGACCGGCGTATCTCCTCCTTTGCCTCTCGAACGGCGGCACGCAGATCTCGAACCGCCTCATGGGCCTCCGACGTGACGGCCTTCAGCGCCTCTCGCTCGGCCGCCAACTGGGCCAGCAGGTCCGTCATCTCCGTCCTTGATGCCTCGGCCCGGGCGAGGACCTCCTCCAGGGACTCGACCATCCTCCGAGGCTAGGCCGGGCCGCTTCGCTGCGACGAGTCTGGAACGACGAACCGGCGCGACATTTCCCGCGTGCGGGAGATCGCCACCCCTGGACCGCACTCGCCTGCCGAGCCCCCGATGGGGCGGCGTTGTTCGTGCGGCAAGAATGGGCGGATATCGCCCGTTCTTGCCGCCTGAACGGTCCCGGTGGTGGTCCGCGGCGCGAAGCGGTCGGGCAGCACGAATGGGCGAAGGCCCGCGCCGGGCGCGGGCTGGACGGGCTCCACTTCCACGGCCTCGGGCACGGCGGCGACCATGACGGAGGCCACCGGCGCCGGCGCGACGGGATTCAGGTGCCGCATCGGCCGCTCGTCACCCAGGCCGCCCTCTGCTATCAGCACGCGAGCGCCCGCCGGGAGCTGGCCATCACGACGCCCCGGAAGGCACGAAAGTCCCAGCCCGGGAGGCGTCCTTCAGCTCCTGACCAGCCTCTTCACTAGAGAGCGGGCGACGAGAATCGAACTCGAGTTCTCAGCTTGGAAGGCGCCAAGCCACATTCCGCTCACCTGCCGGTTTGCGTGTATCCGCAGGTCAGACCGCATTTCGCGGTGACCGGCGGTGCCCGTCAATGACCGGGTTTGCACCGCTCGTAGGCACGATTGGGGCACGAAACGCCTACGACAAACGCCGGGGGGCAACCGCTCGGCGGCGGCTCCTATCACTGGCCCGGCTTCTCCGTGGCCACTCGGCCGAATCCGACGACGGTTGATACCCGGGGAACGGGTGGCCTGCCATCATGGGTTCATGGCCCGCAACTGGCACCTCGAGCGCTACCCGGGCAAGCACGTCGCCATCGACATGCGCACCGACGAGGTCGTTCTGGTCGCCGACACTCCACAGGAACTCGAAGCGCAGATCCGGGCGCGTCGCCTCACACACGTGGCGACGATGCGGGCGCCGACCGAGGACGAGCCATTGTTCGTCGGCGGCCACTGACCGCAGGCGAGATGCCGACGTCGTTCCCCTGGCTCTACCCCGCGGCTGAACGGCACCCATGGCGAAGCCGTGACGTCCTCCGCCCGGCCGTACCGGCCAGCGTGGCCGGCGAGAAGCTGGCCACGGCACCCCGCGTCGGCTTGGTCGACACAGGCGCCGAGAACATCCTCGCCGCCGACTGGCTGGCCGACCTCGCCGGCGTGGACCTCCAGGCGAACTCCGACGTTGCGCTCATCGGGATCGGCGGCCAGACCGCCGAGGTCCGCTTCGTAGAGGTCGAACTCCGGCTCCACCGCCCCGACGCCGGCGACCAGGTCGTCTCCTGGCGTTGTGATGTCGGATTCGTTCCTGGGTGGCAGGCGCCGTTCGCCCTTGTACTCGGCCAGGCCGGTTTCCTCGACCGCTTCACCGTCACGTTCCACCGCGGTGCGGCGATGTTGGCGATCGAGGAGTGGGACGCCTTCGACGCCCGCTTCGGCACCGGCAGGCCTACTTGACGCAGGTATCCCGCTTGAGGTCGGTTGTGATCCGCTTGAGGTCGCCGAGCTCGGGCTTCGACAAGTGGGGCCCTCGACGCCGCCTCGGCCCTCCGCGAGACGTCCGCGTACGCACATCTCGTTGCTGAGCGAGTCGAGTCGGTACCGCCACCCACGCCACGGCTCCGCACGCGAAGCGCCGCTCGGTACGGCTCAGGCGAGGTCGAGGGCCGCGTTCTGGTGCGCACGTTCTGTGGTTGCCGCGGCGCTCGAGTGCGCACGACATGCAGCGGCGAAGCCGCCACACTCGCTACGTCGATTCGACGGGGCGGTAGGCGTCGGCGTCGAGGCCGAAGGTCCACGCCAGGGCGGCCCGGGCCGTGCCCACGTTCGGCGGCACCCCTAGCACGGCGACGGAGCGAGTTCCGTCATCCCGGGCGGTGGCGTTCTCCATGACCAGTAGCTGAATCGGCTCGTCACCGGTGGCCGCCTTGCGCCAGAGGGACCCGCACTCGTCGTGGTGGACGGGCACTGCACCGGACTCGGCCAGGTAGCGGTCCCAACCGCCGTAGCGCTCGACTAGGACCAACCGGACCTCGACGTTGCGCTCGGCGTCGATGTCCGCCGGGGTGATGTGCGCCGGCTCGGTGACGACCCGCTGGGAAACCCGTTGGCCGTGCCAGGCGTGCACCGTGAAGCCATCCCGGTACTCCACCGCCGGTCCTGCGTCGCCGTGCGCCCAGCCGCCGTCGTCGGAACGGATGACCACCGGACGTTCGGTGAGGATTGCCAGGCGCCCGAACGCCCACCACGAACCGCAGGCCTGGCTCAATCGCTCCAGCACGTCGAAGGACGGTGCCGGCCTGCGAAACCGGCCGCTACGGCGCAAGAAGTCGACCCGCGCCAGCCACTCGGTCGGCGTCGATGACGAGACGATGCCGACCCGGCGACGTTCTCCGGCGGGGTCCAACCACACCGTGTCGCGAACCCGCGACCATTCGAAATCGGCGGAACGGAACCACGGGGCCGAGCTCTGGACCTGCTCGACCGCCGCCGCCCAGGAACGGGACAGCAGGCCATCGGCGCCCGCCTCCCCGCGGATGCCGGCGTCCACGACGTGGTGGACCTCGTCCTGGACCGGTTGGGTCAGGCCGTTTCGGACTACCTGTCCGACGCGGCGGCCCACGTCGATAGATAGCCGTTTCCACACGAGGGGTGGCACCGTCGGCCGGGCGGAGGCTTCCAGCGCGTCGCCCACAAGTCCCGTGCCGCCGGTGAGCATCCAGCCCGCCCGGTGGGCCAGGTCGACCAGGGCGTCGTCGGACCCCGGTGGGACCGGCCAGCCCATGCCCACCCGCAACACGCCGTCGATCGTTGACGCCACCAGCGCCCCGGCCAGGTACGACTCCAGCCAGATGGTCGTCGGCGGCGGCCTGCCCGCGACGGCGTAGGCGGTCCGGATGGCCGCCTCAGCGGCTGGATGATCGGCCGGGTCGGTCCGGCGGCCGATGCTGGCCCAGTGCTCGACGACGGTCGGGATCAGCGCTCGTTCCCTGGCCGGCATAGTGCTGGCCCGTCCGTTGTCGGCGCAGTCCTCGCACACCGAGATCTGCGTGAGGGAGCCCTCGTAGCTGTCCGTCGAAATCACGGCCGCCGGAGCGGCGAAGCAGGCGTCGCAGACCGAATCGCCGACGAAGACTGGCGTGCCGAGGCGGAAGCGGAGCCGCTCGATGCCTTCCGGTGTGCCGACGACACGCATGAGCAGGCCCTCACCGTGGCGGCGGCCCACCGCCGTTTGGGCGGAGTCGTGGCTGGTGATGCAGCCCTCGTCCGTCCAGGCGCGGAGGTCGTCGAGGAGCGCGAGGAAGGCCTCCATGCTCACCCGGCTGGACGGCTCGGCGACGTCGAAGACGGCGGCGACCACGTCAGTCCGGGACCCCGATGCTGAACATCGGCCGCGCTCGGTCGTCGCCGTACTCGCGCTGGCGCGCCACCCGGTAGGTGCCGGCCGGCACCGTCAGCGGTGCGTGGTCTGGGTGGGTCAAGGTGGCGGAGCCCGCCACCCGCAAGAACATGTCGCCCCGACTCATGAACGCCTCGATGCCCTCCCCCCTCACGGCGTGGAAGTGGCGGGAGGTCTTCCCAGGATGCAGCGACACCGGCCCCTCCATATGGCCGGCCGGGCTGGGAACGGCATCGACCTGGACCAAGAGAACGTCGCCTTGGCGGTACATGGCCCTCCTCAGTCCGTCAGCGGGCCAACCATTGTGGACAGCTGTGCCCTTTTCCGCCAGGAGCAGATGCCCACCCGACCTCGTGACCGGCATCGCCGATGCCGGGATGATGCAGCAATGCGGCGCCCTTCAACGTCCGCTGGGGCGATTCCGCGCTGGTCGCTGTGGGGGTCGGCTCCTGACCTGAGCAGCGAGGCTCCGCAACGCATGCTGCGCACCGTGACGACGTCACACCGGGGCCAGAAGTCGGCGCACTACGCGCCGTTCGGCGCTCACGCAACGCCGCCAACAGCCCGCGTTCGGCGTGCGCAACGTTCGCCGCCCCCTATCCCGGCTGAGCGCATCCTGGACCTGCTTCACGCGATTGCCGGGACCTCGCCTCACTTCCGAGGTGACGGACAACAGAACCTCGGACCTGGAGGACCTGGTCGCCTCGCTACCACGGATTGGCGACGCAACACGGCCGGCGATGCCATCGTCTTCTGCGTGGACATCCGCCCTCGGATCGATTGAGACCTCGATGGCTGCGAGGACGCGGCAGCCGTTGTACGAGCCGCCGACGGTTACCCGCCGGACCCGCCCTTGCGTCTGGAACTGTTGTGCCATGGACCACTACCACCTCCTGCTTGCCATCGTCGGCGCAGTAACGCTCGGGGCCAGCGTCCTCCCACTGCTGGTCGCAGGGCGACCCCTTTCGTTCCCGATGGTCTACGTCGCCCTCGGCGCGGTGGTGTTCTCCCTGCCACTCGATCTTCCGCGTGCTGATCCCATCGCCCACGGCGGATTCGTCGAGCGCCTCAGCGAGCTGGTCGTCATCGTCGCCCTGATGGGTACTGGGCTCAAGTTGGATCGCCCCTTCGGTTGGGCCACGTGGCGATCGACGTGGCGGCTGCTCGCCGTGGCCATGCCGGTGACCATCGTCGCGACCGGTCTCCTCGGGTGGTGGATCCTCGGTTTCGCCCCGGCCACCGCGATGCTGCTCGGAGCGGTGGTGGCCCCGACGGACCCCGTACTCGCCAGCGACGTCCAGGTGGGGCCGCCCGGGGAGGACGATGAAGATGAGGTGCGCTTCGCGCTCACCTCCGAGGCCGGGCTGAACGACGGGCTGGCCTTTCCCTTCACCAACGCCGCCATCGCGGCGGCGAGCGCCGCCGGCGTGGGCGAGTGGGTGGGATGGTGGTTCCTCGACGACGTGGTGGTCAAGCTCGTGGTCGGCCTGGCGATGGGCGTCGCACTGGGGCGGGGGCTGGGGTGGATCGTGTTCCACATCCCCACCGAGCGCAAGCTGGCAGAGTCGAGCGAGGGCTTCGTCGCCCTAGCCGGGACGCTACTGGTCTACGGGGTCACCGAGCTGGCACAGGGGTACGGGTTCCTGGCGGTGTTCGTCGCGGCGTGCATGATCCGTAGTCGGGAGCGGGGACACGCCTACCACGAGGTTCTGCACACCACCGCTGAGAACACCGAGCGGCTGCTCACCGTCGTGCTCCTCGCCCTCCTCGGGGGTGCGGTGGTCGACGGCGTGCTATCCGGGCTTGGATGGGGGGGCGCCGTCGTCGGCCTCGTCACCGTGCTGGTCCTCCGCCCGCTGGCCGGTTTGGTGTCCCTGGCGCGTACGGGGACCGCACCGGGCGAGCGCACCGCCATCGCCTTCTTCGGCGTGCGCGGCATCGGCTCCATTTACTACTTGGCCCATGCTCTCGAACAGTCCACCTTCGCCGAGGCACCCACGCTGTGGGCGGTCGTCGCCTTCATCGTCCTCTTGTCGGTGGTGCTGCACGGGATCACTGCCTTCCCGGTCATGCGCCGCCTCGATGATCAGCGGACGGCGAGGCAGGGGCCCCCGTGACAGGACGGCCGGAGGCCCCGTGTGCTCGCCCGTGGAGCCGGTCGCCCCTTCGACGATCACCTCGCCGACCCCAGTCCAGAAGCCGGCGATCTGCCCCGCGACCTCAGCGACAGAGCTCGCCTCGGTGATAGCTGGGGACGCGTCGGCCTTCACGCGCGCCCTCCTACCTCGCGATCTCAATTCTCAAGCCGCGTGAACAAGTGTCAGTCGCGCCGATTGGAGCGCACCTGAGGGGACCGAACGGACATGACCGGCCATGGAACGCCGCTCCGAACCGGCGTTCGTCGCGTCCGGGTAACTGGAGCCGCGGTGTGCAGCTAC
>DATLFN010000026.1 GCA_035540975.1 Acidimicrobiales bacterium | reverse complement strand
GTCGTCGAGCGGGCGGGGGGCGGGGCGGCGGGCGAGCGGGTCGTGGCCGTCATGTCGGGCGTGGCCAACCCCCTGGTGCCCGGCGACCTGCTCGACACCCCGGCCAGCTACGAGGGGATGGACGCCATCGGCAGCGGCCTCGGGGCGGCCGGGTTCATCGTGTTCGACGACACCTCGGACCTGGCGGCGGTGGCGTTCGGCGTGTCCCGCTTCCTGGCCGTCGAGTCGTGCGGCCAGTGCACGCCCTGCAAGCAGGACGGGCTGGCCCTCGCCGCCCTGCTCGACCGAATCCGCCGCTCCGAGGGCGACGAGCACGACCTCGAGTCGGTGCGCGACCACCTGGCCACGGTGGCCGACGAGGCGCGCTGCTTCCTCGCCCACCAGCACCAGCGGGTGGTGCAGAGCGTCCTCGCCCTGTTCCCCGACCAGGTCCGGGCCCACGTGACGGGCGGCGCGGCAGGCGTCGAACCCGAGCTGATCGCCCCCATCCTCGACATCGTCGACGGCGTCGCCGTGCTGGACGAGAAGCACGCCGGCAAGCAGCCCGACTGGACCTTCGCCGACACCTACTCCGGCCAGTCGCCCGCCGACCGCGTGGACCAGGGCCAGGGCGAGGACCTGTAGGCCACCCCGGCGGCGTTACTCGGTGAGGGAGTGCCAGGCCTCGATCGCCTCGGGGCGCTCGCGGAGCCGGGCCAGCGCCCGAATCTCGATCTGGCGGACGCGCTCGGCCGTGAGGCCGAGCAGCTCCCCCACCGCCGCTCGCGAGCGGCGGTCGTGGCCGTCCAGGCCGAAGCGGAGGCAGACCACCATGCGGTCGCGCTCGGGGAGGCCGGCGAGGATGCGCTCCAGCCGGTCGGGGACGAGGGCGGCCAGGCGCTCGTCGAGCGCCCGCTCGGCCGACGCGTCGGCGACCAGGTCGCCCAGCTCCACGCCGTCGTGGCGGCCGGCGCGCTCCGACGTCGACACCGGCTCGGCGGCGGCGGCCAGCAGCTCCGAGACCCGGGCCGGGGCGAGCCCCACGGCGGCGGCCAGCTCGGCGAGCGACGGGAGGCGCCCGCTCTCCGCCTCCATGGCGTCGCGGGTGCGGATGATGCGCAGGGCGTCGCCTCCCGCGTCCTCGGGAAGGCGGATGAGGCGTCCGCTGTTGGCGATCGCCCGGTTGATCGCCTGGCGGATCCAGAAGGTGGCATACGTCGAGAACCGGAACCCGCGCGTGTGGTCGAACCGCTTGACCGCCTGGAGGAGCCCCACGTTCCCCTCCTGGACCAGGTCGGCCAGAGGGACCCTGGGATGGTGGTAGCGCTTGGCGATCGAGACCACGAGGCGCAGGTTGGACTCGACGAAGCGACGGGTGCTCTCCTCGCAGCGGGCGATCATGGCCCGGAGCTGGCTCAGGCGCTCGGGGGGCAGCTCGCCGCTGCGCCGGAGCTCGTCGGCTGCGGCCTGTCCCTGCCTGATGGCGCCCGACAGGCGAGCCTCGTCCTCCCTGGTCAGCAGGGAGGCGGACCGGATCTCCCGGAGGTACGCGCCCAGGGCGTCCCGGACGCCTGCGGCGTCACGCTGGGCCATCGCAGCTCCGGACGATCACCCCCCATACGTTCCGTCCGACCGGCCCTGCGGAAACCCCTTCACGCCCCGTCAGGAGGGCGGCCGCCGCGGCGGACGAAGTCACGCGACTGCCGGCACTCGTCGACCACGGCGGCGACGGCGGCGTCGCCCTCCGGCGTGCCGGCGGTGTCGGCGGCGCGGCGCAGCACACCGGCGAGGACCTCCCAGTGGTCGTCGGTCCGGGCGGCGCCCTCGGCCTCGGCGGCCGCCGCCTGGAGGACGGCGCTCGACGGCGGCCGCCGCTCGGCCACCGGCTCCAGGGCGGCGATGCACGCGTCGACGGCGCGGGCAGCGGCCCGCTCCTCGGGACTGGTGCCGCAGGCGCTCACGGTGCCGGCGGCGAGGACGCCGGCACTGGCGAGGGCAGCAGCTCGCGCCCGGATCAGCCCTCGTCCTCGCCGGTGGCGGCCGCCACCGGCACGACGGGCGGCGGGGCGTCGCCGGGGCCGGACGTCGACGGCGCGGTCGTGCCGTCGGCCGCCGGGGCCGGCGCCCGCAGGTCGACGACGTGCGTCGCCGGGCCTTCGACGCCCAGGTGGGGCAGCCACTCCAGCCACGGCGGCAGGTACCAGTTCCGCCGTCCCAGCAGCTTCATGCTGGCGGGCACCAGCACGGACCGGACGATGGTGGCGTCGATGAGCACGGCCATGGCCAGCCCGAAGCCCATCTGCTGGAACGCCACCATCCGCCCGGCGGCGAACCCGCCGAACACCGCCACCATGATGAGGGCGGCGCCGGTGATGATGCCGGCCGTCGTGCGCAGGCCGTAGGCGACCGACTCGGTGTTGTCGCCGGTGAGGTCGAAGTGCTCCCGGATCCTCGACAGCAGGAACACGTGGTAGTCCATCGACAGCCCGAACAGGACCGAGAACAAGAAGAGCGGCAGCCACGCCTCGATGACCTCGACCTGCTGGAAGCCCAGCACGCCTGCCCCGACGCCCTTCTGGCTGACCAGGACGATGAGCCCGTAGGCGGCGCCCACCGACAGCAGGTTCATCACGATGGCCTTGGCCGGCACCACGATCGACCGGAAGGCCACCGTGAGCAGGACGAACGAGAGCCCGAGGACGAACACGAACACGATCGGAAGGTAGCGGTCGGCCACGTCGAAGAAGTCCTTGTTGAACGCCGTCTCCCCGCCCACCAGGGCCCGGGCGGGGCCGCCGTCGGGGAAGGCGGCGGGCACGTACTCGGAACGGACCCGCTCCACGGCGTCGACAGCCGCCGAGCTGGCCGGGTCGGCCTTGACGGGGACGGAGACGAGGGTGAGGTCGCCCGCCGCGTTCTCCTCCAGCTGGAGGGGCCCGAACATGCCGTCGCCCTCCAGGGCCGCCTCCAACCGGCGCAGCCCGTCGTCGACGGCCGGCGAGTCGACGTCGCCGTCCACCACGATCTCGACCGGTGAGCCGAGCCCACCCGAGAACTCGGCGGCGAGGACGTCGAACGCCTGCTTCGAGGGGAGCTCGTCGGGGATGGTGCTCACGCCCGAGAAACCCGTCCTCATGTCCAGCGCCGACGAGGCGCAGGCGAGAAGGATGCCGACGCCGACCACCAGGCTGGCGACGGGGCGGCGCATCACGTTCCTGGTCACGGCGTCCCAGAAGCCGCCGCGGTGGCCGGCCGGGGCCGCCCTGCGGCGGTGGACGCGGAGGGCATCGACCTTGTCCCCCAGCAGGCCGAGCACGGCGGGGAGCAGGGTGAGCGACGCCAGGACGGCGACCAGCACCACGAAGATGGCGCCCGCCCCGAGGCTCTTGAAGATGGAGTTGGGGATCATGACCATGCCCACCAGGGCGAGGACCACGGTCATCCCGCTGAAGAACACGGCCCGGCTGGCCGTGGCCCCGGTCGCCTCGATGGCGTCCAGCTTCTCCCGCCCCCGCTCGCGCTCCTCCCGGTACCGGGACACGACGAACAGCGAGTAGTCGATGCCCACGGCCAGGCCCATCATCGAGATCATGTTGGTGACGAAGAAGGAGAACTGGACGGCCTGGCCGACCATCGCCACCATCCCCACGGCGATGGCGATGGAGGCGATGCCGACCACGATCGGGATCAGCCCGGCCACCACGGCGCCGAACACCACCACCAGGATGAGGAGGGCGGCGATCACCCCCACCATCTCGCCCTTGGCCAGGTCCTCCTCGGCCACCGTGTTGAAGTCGTCGCCCAGGGCGCCGGGCCCGAAGATGCGGACCTCGAAGCCCTCGGCGGCGTTGTCCTCCAGGACGCCCTTCAGGTCGTCGATCTTCTCCGGCGCGTCCTCCGGCTCACCGGCCAGGAGGGTGGGCATCAGCGTGGTGCGGCGGTCCCGCGACACCAGGTTGGGGTCGTCGGTCCCGTAGAAGGTCGTCACCTGCGCCACCACGCCGGCCCCCAGGCCGGTGAGCGCCCCCTGGAGCCGCTCGACCTGGCTGCGGAAGGCGGCGTCGTCCACCGTCGACGACCCCGACGACACGATCACGATCTCGGTGTCCCGCTCCGGCCCGGTGAGGCGCTCCTCCAGGAGCTCGGCGGCCCGGGTGGCCTCCGGGTCGTTGGTCATGGTGACGCCGGTGGTGGTGGCGTCGGGCAGCAGGGCGGCGCTGGCCATGCCGGCGACCACCACCCCGACGACCCAGGCGGCGACCGTCCGCCACGGGTGCCGGCTGGTCACCCTCGCCAGGGACTGCGGGGAGAGACGCATGGCTCCTCCTCGTCCGCCCGGCCGCCGCACCGCGCGCATCGAAAGACGGTTACCCGCGCTAAGTAGCAGGTCGGCCCCCGGGGTTCAAGGGAGCGACGGCGGTTACCCTCGGTCGGGTGGACGTACAAGGGCGCGAACCGGCCGTGATCGGACAGGTCCCCAAGCGCCTGCTGGTGGGAGGCGAGGAGCGCGACGCCACCGGCGGCCGGCGCTTCGCCGTGCACGACCCGGCCACGGGCGAGGCCCTCTGCGAGGTGGCCGATGCCACCGCCGAGGACGGCGTCGCCGCCCTCGACGCCGCCGTGCGCGCCGGTGACGCCTGGGCCCGCACGCCCCCGCGCGAGCGCAGCGACGTCCTGCTCCGGGCATGGCGGCTGCTGGGCGAGCGGGAGGAGGATTTGGCTCTGCTGATGACGCTGGAGATGGGCAAGCCGCTGGCCGAGTCCCGGGCCGAGGTCGCCTACGCCGGCAGGTTCCTCCGCTGGTTCTCCGAGGAGGCCGTTCGCATCGAGGGCGGCTGGTCGGTGGCGCCCGAGGGATGGGGCCGCATCCTGACCATGCACCAGCCCGTGGGACCGTGCCTGCTGGTGACACCCTGGAACTTCCCGCTCGCCATGGGCGCCCGCAAGATCGCCCCCGCCGTGGCCGCCGGCTGCACGATGGTGGTCAAGCCGGCCGAGCAGACGCCGCTGTCGATGCTGGCGCTGGCCGCCGTGCTGGCCGAGGCCGGGCTGCCGGCGGGCGTGCTCAACGTGGTCACCACCTCGTCGCCGGCCGAGGTGGTGGGGCCGCTCCTGCACGACCGGCGGCTGCGCAAGCTCTCCTTCACCGGCTCCACGGAGACGGGCAGGGTGCTCATGGCCGGGGCGGCGCACAACCTCCTGCGCCTGTCGCTCGAGCTGGGGGGCAACGCCGCCTTCGTGGTCTTCGACGACGCCGATCTCGGCGCCGCCGTCGACGCCGCCATGGTGGCGAAGATGCGCAACATGGGGGAGGCGTGCACGGCGGCCAACCGGTTCCTCGTGGCGCGCGCCGTGGCCGACGAGTTCGCCGGCGTGCTGGCCGAGCGCATGGGCGCCCTCAGGATCGGCCGCGGCACCGAGGACGGCGTCCAAGTCGGGCCCCTCATCGACGAGCTCCAGGCGTCGAAGGTGGCCGGACTGGTCGACGACGCGGTAGCCGCCGGCGCCCGCGTCCTGGTCGGCGGCGGGCGGGTGGAACGGCCGGGCTGGTTCTACTCCCCCACCGTCCTGGTGGACGTCCCGGACGGGGCGGGCGTGGTCCGCGAGGAGGTGTTCGGGCCGGTGGCGCCCGTCGGGCGCTTCGCCGGCGAGGACGAGGCGGTGGCGGCGGCCAACGACACGCCGCACGGCCTGGTGTCGTACGTGTTCACCCGGGACCTCGACCGGGCCGTGCGGGTGGCCGAGCGGCTGGAGACGGGGATGGTGGGGATCAACCTGGGGCTGGTGTCGAACCCGGCCGCGCCGTTCGGCGGGGTGAAGCACTCCGGGTTCGGCCGGGAGGGAGGCCGCGAGGGGATCCTCGAGTACCTGTCCACCAAGTACGTCGGCCTGCGGGCGTGACGCTCAGTCGGGCAGCTCCTCGCCGGCGTAGCTGCGGTAGGTGTCGAACCGGCTCTTCACCCCCAAAGGCGTGGTCACGAACACGTCGGCCAGCTCCTCCCACGTGTGGCCCTTGTCGCGCGCCTGGCCGACCAGGACGCGCAGCAGCGTCTCGTAGTACGCGCCGGCGGCGACGGCCCCGGAGATCCGGGGCAGCACGGGCTTCGTCGCGTCGGTGGCCTGCTCGAGCAGGTGGGTGAGCTGCTCGACGACCTCGCGGGCGGGGTTCTCGGTCATTCCCCGATGCTACGGGCGCGACAATGACTCATGGCGACGGACGGACGTGAGCTCCTGGCGGTAGCGCTGGGCCTGGAGGCCGAGGAACTCGACGACGAGCTCGTCGTCGCCGAGCTCCTGGAGGCCGCCGAGGACAGCCCCACCGCCCTCATGGGTGCCTACGCCTTCGCCCTGTCCCTGGCACGCGACATGCCGTACGACACCAGCAACGAGCGCACCCTCGCCATCATCACCCGGGCCCTGCAACGGGCCGTGCGGGCGAGCGGCGAGCGCCACGACTCCGAGGCCACGGCCGGGCTGCTGAGCCACATCGTGGAGGTGTCGGGCCGGGCGGCCGTGGCGCCGCAGGCGGTCGCCGAGCGGGTGGCCGAGGTCGACGCCGACGTGGGGATCCTCCGCCACGCCTCGGGCGACGACCTCCCGGAGCCGGGCGTGGCCGCGGGATGACCGGCCGGCCGCCGGCGTAGCGCCCCGGGGCTGCGACACTCGTCGGGTGGGCGCCGCCATCCGCACCGAGGACCTGAGCCGCAGCTTCGGCGCCGAGCTCGCCGTGGACGGCCTCGACCTCGAGGTGGACGCCGGCGAGGTGGTGGCTCTCCTGGGGCCCAACGGGGCGGGCAAGACGACGACCATCCGCCTCCTCAACGGCGTGCTTCGTCCCGACCGGGGCCGGTCGTCCGTGCTCGGCCTCGACCCCGTCGCCGACGGGCCCGAGCTGCGGAGGCGCACCGGGGTCCTGACCGAGACGGCCGGGCTGGACGACCGGCTCACCGCACGCGAGAACCTGGTCCTGGTCGGGCGGATCCGGGAGATGGGCGCCGCCGAGGCCGGCCGGCGGGCCGACGAGCTGCTCGAGCGGCTCGGCATGGCCTCCGTCGCCTCACGGTCCGTCCGGGGGTTCTCCACCGGGCAGCGCAAGCGGGTCGCCCTGGCCCTGGCCCTGCTGCACGAGCCGGAGGTGCTGTTCCTCGACGAGCCGACGTCGGGGCTCGACCCGGCGGCGTCTCGCGACGTCATCGACCTCATCGCCTCCCTGGCCCGCGAGCACGGCCGCACCATCGTGGTCTGCACGCACTTCCTGGGCGACGCCGGGCGCCTGTGCCACCGCATGGCCGTGCTCGACCGCGGGCGGCTCCAGGCGTTCGGCACCCCGGCCGAGCTGGCCGCCCGGCTGTGGCCGGGGCTCACGGTGCACCTCGACCTCGGGCGGGCGGCCGACGAGCGGGTGGTGGGTATGGTGGCGGGCGCCGCCGGCGTGCTGGACGCCGCTGCCGCGTCGGAGGGCCTCACCGTGCAGGTGGCCGACCGGGAGGCGGTCCCCGCCCTGGTGTCCTCCCTCGTCGCCCGGGGCGTCCCCGTGTACGCCGCCGTCCCCCGCCCGGCGACCCTCGAGGACGTCTACTTCGCCCTCCAGGGGCGGACCGGTCCCGAGCACGGCGGGGGGCCGGTCCGGTGAGCGCGGCCGCCGCCGTGGCCGCCGTCATCCGCCGGGACCTCACCGCCGTCCGCCGGTCGAAGGCGGTCGTGATCCCGATGCTGATCGTCCCGCTGCTCCTGCTGGTGGTGCTGCCCCTCGGCGTCGGCCTCGCCGTGCGCGCCCAGGAGAACCCCGACGTCAGCATCTACGTCCACCGGCTGCCCGAGTCGGTGGCGGAGCCCATCCTCGCCCTGCCCTACGCCGAGCGGCCCATCGTGCTGGTGAGCGGCTACCTGCTGGCGCCGCTGTTCCTGATCGTGCCGCTCATGGTCGCCGCCGTGCTGGCGGCCGACTCCTTCGCCGGCGAGAAGGAGCGCCGGACGCTGGAGACGCTGCTGCACCTGCCCATCCCCGACCGCCAGCTGTTCTACGCCAAGGTCCTGGGCGCGTTCCTCCCCGCCGTCGCCGTGTCGTGGTCGGGATTCGTCGCCTTCGCCATCGTCACCAACACGGTGGCCTGGCCGGTGATGCACCGGGTCTTCGTGCCCACCAAGCTGTGGGCGGTGGTCATCTTCTGGGTCGGACCGGCGGTCGCCGCCCTGGGCATGGCCGTGATGGTGCGGGTGTCGGCGCGCGCCAGGTCGGCCCAGGCCGCCAACCAGCTGGGCGGCGCCGTCATCCTCCCCCTCATCTTCCTGGCCGTGGGCCAGACGACGGGGCTCCTGCTCGTGACCCTCCCCATCGCCATCGGCGTCGGCGCCCTGGTCTGGGCCGTCGCCGCCTGGCTGGTGGTGCGGGGCGCGGGGCGGTTCACCCGCGACCGCCTCCTGTCGGGCTGAGCGCCCGCCAGCGCTGTCGCACCTGCTGCGTAAGGTCTTCGCGATGGCGCTGCGGATCTCGTGGGTTCGCTACGGCCCTCCGGCGGCCGAGGCGCTGCGGGACGCGGTGGCGGCGGCCAAGGGCGGCGATCCCCTGGCCCCGGTGACGGTGGTGGTGCCCACCAACGCGGTGGGCGTGGCCGCCCGGCGGCTGCTCGCCGGCGGCTCCGTCGGGCCCGTGTGCGGGCGCGGGGTCGGCCTGGCCGCCGTCACCTTCCTCACCCCGGCCCGCCTGGCCGAGCTGCTCGCCGCCCCGATCCTGGCCGGCGCCGGGCGCCGGCCCGTCTCCACGCCCGTCGTCGCCGCCGCCCTGCGGACGGTCCTGGCCGACGACCCGGGCGTGTTCGGGCCGGTCGCCGCCCACCCCGCCACCGAGGCGGCGCTGGTGGGCGCCTACCGGGAGCTGCGGGACCTGTCCCCTCCCGCCCTCCACGCGCTGGCCGGTGCCGGGCCGCGCGCGTCCGACGTCGTCCGCCTGTGCACGGCGGCGGCCGGCCGGCTGGCCGAGCGGTGGTACGACGAGCACGACCTCATGGCCGCCACCGCCCACCTGCTGCGGGGGCGACGGGGCCGGGCCACGGCGGCCGGCCTGGGGGCCGTCGTGGTCCACCTCCCCCAGCGCCTCACCCGCTCGGCGGCCGCCATGCTGGCGGCGGCCGGCTCCCGGGCCGACGTCCCCGTGCTGGTGGGGGCGACGGGCGACGCCCGGGCCGACGCCGAGGTGCTGGCGTCGGTGGCCCGCCTGGCTCCGCCGCCCCTGCCCCCGGTGGGCGCCGAGGGCGTGGTGGCGGCCGGGCGCACCCGCATCGTCACCACGTCGGACGCCGACGACGAGGTGCGGGCCGCCGTGCGGGCCGTGGTCACCGCCGCCGAGGCGGGCACGCCCCTCGCCCGCATCGCCGTGCTCCACGCCAGCCCCGTCCCCTACGCCCGCCTGGTGGCGGAGCACCTGGCCGCCGCCGGCGTCCCGAGCAACGGCGCGTCGGTGGTGCCGCTCGCCTCCCGGGTGGCGGGGCGGTGGCTGCTGCACCTCCTCGCCCTCCCCGACCGCGGCCTGCGCCGGGAGGACGTCTTCGCCTGGCTGGCGTCGGCGCCCGTCCGCCACGACGGGAAGCGGGCCCCGGTGGTGGCCTGGGAGCGCCTGTCCCGGCAGGCCGGCGTGGTGGCCGGCCGCTCCGACTGGGACCGCCGGCTGGCCACCCTGGCCGCCGACCTCGCCGCCGAGGCGGACGCCGCCGATGCGGACCCGGATGCGCCGGCCTGGCTGGCCGAGCGGGACCGGGAGGAGGCGGCCCGGGCCGAGGCGCTGCGCTCGCTGGTCGTCGGCCTGGCCGACGAGCTGGGCGCGGCGGCGGCCACGCCTCGGCGATGGGGCGAGCACGCGGCGTGGGCCACCGGCCTGCTCCGGCGCGGGCTGGGGGGCGACGCCGGTCGCCTGGCCTGGCCGGCCGACGAGCGCAAGGCGGCCGAGCGGGTGGAGGCCGCCCTCCAGCGCCTGGCCGCCATGGACGCGGTGGAGGGGCCGGTCGGCCTCCCCGTCTTCGCCCGCACGCTGGAGCTGGAGCTGGAGTCCGACCTCGGGAGGGTGGGGCGGCTGGGCGAGGGCGTCCTGGTGGCGCCCGTCTCCCTCGGCGTCGGGGTCGATCTCGACCTGGTCGTGGTCCTCGGCCTGGTCGAGGGCTCGTTCCCGGCCCCGGTGGCGGACGACCCCGTCCTGCCCGACGCCGAGCGCCGGCGCACGGCCGGGGAGCTCCCCCTCCGGCGCCAGCGGGTGGCCCGGGACCACCACCAGCTCCTCGCCGTCCTGGCCGGGGCCCGCCGGCACGTGCTCGCCGTCCCCCGGGGCGACCTGCGCCGCAGCAGCGAGCGGGTGCCGTCGCGGTGGGTGCTCGAGCTCGCCTCCGAGCTGGCCGGCACCCGGGTGTGGAGCGACGACCTCCTGCGGGCGGGCGCCGGTGGGGTGGACCACATGGCGTCGTTCGACGCCGGGCTGCGCCGCCCCGACGCGTCGCCGGCCACGGGCACGGAGCACCGCCTGCGGGCCCTGCTCGCCGGCCTCGACCCGGGCGACCCGGTGGTGGCGGCGGGTGCCGCCGTGGTGGCCGCCCGGCGCAGCGACGCCTTCACCCGCTTCGACGGCAACCTGGCCGGGCTCGCCGTCCCGTCCCCGGCCGACGGCGTCACGTCGCCCACCCGCCTGGAGCGCTGGGCCGTGTGCCCCTTCGCCTACCTCGTCGAGAACGTCCTCCGGGCCCGGCCCGTGGAGAGCCCGGAGGAGGAGCTCGCCATGTCGGCGGCCCACAAGGGGTCGCTCGTGCACGAGGCGCTGGAACGGTTCGTGCTGGAGACCCTGGCCCTGCCCCCCGCCGAGCAGCCGGCGCCGGGCGACCGGTGGCGCCCCGAGGACCGCCAGCGGCTGGCCCGCATCGCCGGCGAGGTGTGCGACCGCTACGAGGAGCGGGGGCTGACGGGCCGGGCCGTGTTCTGGCGGCGCGACCGCGCCCTGGTCCTGGCCGAGCTGCGCCGCTTCCTGGACGCCGACGACGACCACCGGGCCCGGCACCGCACCCGCCCGGTGGCCGCCGAGCTGGCCTTCGGCTTCCCGGGCGCCACCCTCGGCCCCGTCGCCATCCCCCTCCCCGACGGCCGGGCGGTGCGCTTCCGGGGCAAGGCCGACCGGGTCGACGCCGGCGAGGACGGCAGCCGGCACGTGGTCGACTACAAGACGGGCGGCGTGCGGGAGGCCGAGAAGCTGTGCGCCGAGGAGCCCGACCTGCGGGGCACGAAGCTCCAGCTGGCCGTCTACGGCGCGGCGGGGGCGATGCATGCCGGCGACGCCGCCACGCCGGTGCACGCCGAGTACTGGTTCGTCTCCCGCAAGGGCGGCTTCCGGCGCATCGGCTACCCGGTCGACGCCGAGGTGCTCGCCCGGGTGGGTGCCACCCTGGGGACCATGGTGGCGGGGATCGAGGCGGGGGTGTTCCCGTCGCGCCCCTCCCCCGGTGGCACCAGCCGCCCGTGGGTGGAGTGCCCGGCGTGCGACCCGGACGGCCTCGGCACGGCCGAGCTGCGCCGGCGCTGGGACCGCAAGCGGGCCGACGCCGCGGTTGCGCCGTACGCGGCGCTGGCCGAGCCTCTCGACCTCGCACCGGGCGACGCCCTCGAGGTCGTCGATGGGTGACGCCCCCCTGGCCGACGCCGCGGCGCGGGACCGCATCGCCGGCGACCTCGGCGCCACGCTGTTCGTCGGCGCGGGCGCCGGCTCGGGCAAGACGACCGAGCTGGTCAACCGGGTGGTCGCCCTGGTCACCACCGGCGCGGCGCCCCTGGAGTCCGTCGCCGCCATCACGTTCACCGAGAAGGCGGGCGCCGAGCTGCGCGACCGCGTCCGCCGGCGGCTGGAGGAGGTGGCCGCGGCCGACGTGCCCCGGCTGGTCGCCACCCGGTGCCGGGACGCCCTCGACCAGCTCGACGGGGCCGCTCTCGGCACGCTGCACGCCTTCGCCCACCGGCTCCTCGCCCAGCACCCGGTGGAGGCCGGGCTCCCGCCGCACGTCGAGGTGCTGGACGAGGTCAGCTCGGGCGTGGAGTTCGACCGGCGCTGGCGGGCGTTCCGCGACGACCTGCTGGAGGACCGGGCGCTGGAGCGCACCATCCTGCTGCTGGTGGCGTCGGGCGTCCCCCACGAGGCCATGCGGGCGCTGGCGGCGGCCTTCGACGAGAACTGGGACCTGGTCGCCGACCGCGTGCCGCCCGAGAGCCCGGAGCCGCCGAACGCCTTCGACCTGCTGGAGGAGGCCCTGGCACCGCTCGACGCGGTGTGCGCCGAGGCCGGGCGCTGCCGGGACCCCGAGGGGGACCTGCTGTGCCGGCGCCTGCACGACGTCGCCGCCCACGCCGGGCGGCTGCGGGGGGCCGAGGGCGAGGTCGACCTGCTGGAGGCCCTGGGCGACGACGCCCTGCCCGGGCCGCCCAGCTTCAGCGCCGGCAACGTGGGCCGGCGCGACAACTGGCCGGGCGTCGACCTGGGCGACGTCCGGCGGCGGCTCCGCCTGGCGGGCGACGGGCTGGCCGCCCTGCGCAACACGGTGCGGTTCGCCTGCGCCGAGCGGCTGGGCTCGGCCATCCGCGCCTTCACCCTGGCGGCGGCGGCCGAGCGGCGGGCGGCGGGCCGCCTGGAGTTCCACGACCTGCTCGTCCTGTGCCGGGCGCTCCTGCGGGACCCGGTGAGCGGGCCGGCGGTCCGGGCGACCCTGCACGGGCGCTACCAGCGCCTCCTGCTGGACGAGCTCCAGGACACCGACCCGATCCAGATGGAGCTGGCCGTGCGGATCGCGGCGGCCGACCCCGGGAAGCCCGACGCCGGCGAGCTCCCGTGGGAGGAGGTGCCGGTGGCGCCCGGTCACCTGTTCGTCGTGGGCGACCCCAAGCAGTCCATCTACCGGTTCCGGCGGGCCGACATCGCCACCTTCCTCGCCGCCCAGGAGCGCTTCGCGGCGGCCGGCGGCGCCGTCGAGCTCACCGCCAACTTCCGCTCGGCCGCCCCCCTGGTCGCCTGGGTCAACACCGTGTTCTCCGCCCTACTCGGGGAGGAGCCCGACCACGAGCTGCCCGTTCCGTCGCAGCCGCCCTACGTCGCCTTGTCGGCCCGCCGGCCGGCGCCGCCCTGCGGTCCCCCCGTCGCCGTCCTGGGGCGGGCCGCCCACCCGCGGGGCACCACGGCCGACGGGATCCGGGCGGCCGAGGCGGCCGAGGTGGTGTCGGCGATCGCCCGGGCGGTCGCCGAGGGGTGGAGCGTGGGCGACGTCGGCGCGCCCGGCGGCTGGCGCCCCGTCCGCTTGGGCGACGTGGCCGTGCTCGTCCCCGCCCGCACGTCGCTGCCGTTCCTGGAGGACGCCCTCGACGCCGCCGGCATCGCCTACCGGGCCGAGTCGAGCTCGCTGGTGTACGCCACCCGGGCCGTCCGCGACCTCCTCATGGTCCTGCGGGCGGTCGACGACCCGACCGACTCGCTGCGCATCGTGTCGGCACTGCGCACCCCGCTCCTGGCCTGCGGCGACGACGACCTGTTCCGCTGGTCGGTCGAGCGGGGCGGGCGGTGGAGCTACCTCGCCCCCCGGCCCGACGGCGTCCCCGCCGGCGACGGCGTCCCCGCCGGCGACCCCGTCGCCGCCGCCCTCGCCTACCTCCGCGAGCTGCACGACGCCCGCCACTGGTCGGCCCCGTCGGAGCTGGCCGACCGCGTGGTGCGCGACCGGCGGGCCCTCGAGCTGGGCTTCGCCGAGGGACGCCCGCGCGACGTCTGGCGCCGGCTGCGGTTCGTCGTCGACCAGGCCCGGGCGTGGAGCGACGCCACCGGCGGCACCCTGCGCCAGTACCTCCAGTGGGTCGAGATGCAGACGGCGGAGGGCGCCCGGGTGGCCGAGGCGGTGCTCCCCGAGACCGACGACGACGCCGTGCGCATCCTCACCGTCCACGCCGCCAAGGGGCTGGAGTTCCCGGTGGTGGTCCTCTCCGGCCTGTCCACCGTCCCCCAGTCGCGCCCGGCGCCCGCCCAGGTGGTGTTCCCGCCCGGCGGTGGCGTGGGGTACCGCCTGGGCCGTCAGGTGGCCACGCCCGAGTTCACCGCCTGGCAGCCCCTGGACGAGCAGATGAGCGCCGACGAGCGCAAGCGCCTCCTGTACGTCGCCTGCACCAGGGCCCGCGACCACCTGGTGGTGTCGCTCCACCGCCGGGCCCGGGCGGGCGAGGCGAGGGGGCCGAAGCGCACCAACGCCGAGCTGCTGGTGTCCGCCCTGGGCGACGCCGGCGTCGCCGGCCTGCCCGACGGCGCGGCCGCCGGGGCCACCGTCCCGGCGCCGGCGCCCGTCCCCCGCCCGGCGCCGCCGCCGCCGTTCGCGGCGTGGTCGGCCCGCCGGGCCGACGCGCTCGCCCGGGCGGCGCTGCCCCTCGCCGTGGCGGCGACGGCCCTGGGCGCCGACGGCACCCCCGACGGCGGCGCCGAGCCCGACCCCGGGCTGCGCAAGCGCCCCCGGGACCTCGACCTGCCCCCGTGGCTCAAGGGGCGGTACGGCACCGCCGTGGGGCGGGCCGTCCACGGGGTCCTCCAGGTCGTCGACCTGGCCACCGGCAGCGGGCTCGACGCCGCCGTGGCCGCCCAGTGCGAGGCCGAGGCCGTCCCCGACCGGGCCGGCGACGTGCGGCGGCTGGCCTGGTCCGCCCTCGCCTCGCCGTCGGTGGAGGAGGCGTCCCGGTCGCCCCACTGGCGGGAGGTCTACGCCTGCACCCCGCTCGACGGCGGCCGGCTGCTGGAGGGCTACGTCGACCTCCTCTACCGCTCGGACGACGGGCTGGTCGTCGTCGACCACAAGACGTCGGCCACCGCCGACCCCGCCGAGCTGGACCACCGCGTCGACGGCTACCGCCTCCAGGGGGCGTCCTACGCCCTGGCCGTAGGCCGGGCCACCGGCGAGCCGGTCGCCCGCGTCACCTTCGTCTTCCTCACCCCCGACGGCGCCGTCGAGCGCCACCTGGCCGGCCTCGACGCCGCCATGGCCGAGGTCGCCGCCCTGGCCGCCGCCGGCCGCGAGGTCGTCGCCGACTGACTGACCGGCCGGGCGGGCCGGGGCGGCGACCCCGACGGCCCCGGGGCGTCCGCTCCCCGTCGCCGTCGGCCGACTACCGTCGCCGGCGTGCCGCCGTTCACCGTCAACCCCCACCGGTTCGACCCCTACAAGCGCCACAAGTTCCGGGTGAGGTGGGACGGCCGGTACGTGGCGGGGGTCAGCCGGGTGGGTCCGCTGCGGCGGGTGACCGAGGTGGTGGAGCACCGGTCGGGGGCCGACCCGACCACGACCCGGAAGTCGCCGGGCCGCACCGAGTTCGCCCCCCTCGTGCTGGAGCGGGGCGTCACCCACGACCCCGAGTTCGAGCAGTGGGCCGACCGGGCGTGGCGGCTGGGCGCCGGCCTCGGCATGGAGGCGGCGCTGCGCAACTTCCGCAAGGACCTGGTCGTGGAGCTGCTGAACGAGGCCGGCCAGGTCGTCCTGTCGTACAAGGTGTACCGGTGCTGGGTCTCGGAGTACGAGGCCCTGCCCGTGCTCGACGCCGCCGACGACGGCGTCGCCTTCGAACGGATCGTCGTCCAGAACGAGGGCTGGGAGCGGGACCGGGACGTCGCCGAGCCGGCCGAGCCGTAGGCACCGGGCGCGGCCGGGCGGCCCGTCCGCACAACTCCGGGGGTGTGCCACACTCGCGCCATGGCCGTCCTCACGCGCGAGCGGGAGCGGGCCGCCCGCGTGGGGGCACCCGAGCGCGAGCCGCGGCGCCGGCGCCGCCCGGTGGCGGTGGCGGCCGTGGCGATCCTCGCGTTCCTCGGCGCCGACCGCTTCCTCGACCTCCTCCCCTCGTTCCCCAACCCCTTCGCCACCGAGACGGTGGACCGGACCGGTCCGGCCGTGCTCAAGGCGGTGGAGGACCTGAGCCGCTACCAGGCGGCCTCGGGGAACTTCCAGGTCGTCGTCGACCTGGAGAAGGACGCCAGGTACATGCCCGACTTCATCCGGGGCGAGCGGACGCTCTTCGTCGCCGCCGGCCGCGTCGACGCCTGGGTGGACTTCACCGGCATCGGCTCGGGCGCCATCACCGTGTCGCCCGACGGCGAGTCGGTCACCGTCACCCTGCCCCACGCCCAGCTCTCCGACGCCCACCTCGACACCGAGGCCAGCCGGGTCGTGGCCCGGGAGCGGGGCCTCCTCGACCGCCTCGGAGGCGTCTTCTCCGACACCCCGACGGGCGAGCGCCAGCTGTTCCTCCTGGCCGAGGACAAGCTGGAGGCGGCGGCCCGCGACGCGGGCGTGGTCGACCGGGCCGAGGAGAACACCCGGGCCATGCTGGAGAGCATGCTCGGCTCGCTCGGGTTCGAGCGGGTGACGGTCGTGTTCGGCGACCCCGCCGCCTGACCGCCCCGACCGCCGGCGCGCCGCCGCCCGGCCGCCGGGCCGCCGGGAGCCCCTACCGGCGCTTCTTCAGGAGGCCGAACACGCCCCGGGCCACGGTGTTGATCATCGAACGGCCCTCCCGGCTCTTGAGGTAGCCGACCACCGCGTTCTCGTCCTTCTTCTTCCCCCTGGGCTGGGGCCGGGGAGCGGGCCGCCGCTTCCCCGCCGGCTCCCCGTCGGACGCCTCCGCCCCGGCGTCGTCGGGCTCTGGGCCGGCGCCCGCCGACGTCTTGGCCGCCAGCCGCTCCCGGGCCGACTCCCGGTCGACCTCCTCGGAGTACGTCGGCCACAGGGACGAGTCGCGGGCGAGGCGGTCGACGTCGGCCTCGTCGATGGCGGCCATGAGCGAGGTGGGCGGGAGCAGCCGGGTCCACACCACCGGCGTGGGGGCGCCCCGCTCGGAGAGGATCGTCACCATGGCCTCGCCCGTCCCCAGCTGGGTGAGGTCCTCCTCCAGGTCGTAGTCGCCGGTCTTCGGATAGGTGGTGACCGCCGCCTTCAGCGCCTTGGCGTCGCGGGGCGTGAAGGCCCGCAGGGCGTGCTGCACCCGGTTGCCCAGCTGGGCCAGGACCTCGCCGGGGACGTCGTCGGGGAGCTGGGTGACGAAGAACACGCCCACGCCCTTGGAGCGGATGAGGCGCACGGTCTGGGCCACCTGGTCGAGGAACTCGGGCGAGGCGTCCTCGAACAGCAGGTGGGCCTCGTCGAAGAAGAACACCAGCTTCGGACGGTCGAGGTCGCCGACCTCCGGCAGCTCCTCGAACAGCTCGGCCAGCAGCCACATGAGGAACGTCGAGAACAGCTTGGGCTTGTCCTGGACGGCCGCCAGCTCCAGGCAGCTGATGACGCCGCGCCCCTCGGCCGTCGTCCGCAGCAGGTCGTGGACGTCCAGCTCCGGCTCGCCGAAGAACTCGTCGCCGCCCTGGTTGGCCAGCTCGGTCACCGAGCGGAGCAGCACGCCGGCGGTGGCCGGCGAGATGCCGCCGATCCCGGCCAGGTCCTTCTTCCCCTCGTCGCTGGTGAGGTGGACGAGGACGGCCCGCAGGTCGGAGAGGTCCAGCAGGGCGAGCCCGGCGGTGTCGGCGTAGTGGAACACCAGCGACAGCGACGACGCCTGCGTCTCGTTCGCACCGAGCACCTTGGCCATGAGGCGGGGGCCGAAGGACGAGACGGTCGCCCGCACGGGGACGCCGGGCCCGAGGCCGCCGAGGGAGAGAAACGTCACCGGGTGGCCGGCCGGCGCGAACTCGACGCCCAGGTCGGCGGCCCGCGCCGTCACCCGCTCGGAGGCCTCGCCCGGGCGGGTGAGGCCGGTGAGGTCGCCCTTGACGTCCGCCGCGAACACGGGGACGCCGAGGGCCGAGAGCTGCTCGGCCAGGAGCTGGAGCGTCTTGGTCTTGCCCGTGCCGGTGGCGCCGGCGATGAGCCCGTGGCGGTTGCACATGGCGGCCGGCAGCTGGACGACGGCGGCGGGCAGCGTCGCCCCGCCGAGCATCCCCCGGCCGAGCTGGACGGCCGCGCCCTCGGTGGCGTAGGCGGCGGTGATGCGGGCGGCGAACTCCTCCGGATCGGCCATCAGGGCCGCACCCTACGGGCTGGCCCTGTCGCTTGCGGCGGGAGCGTCGCGTTCGAGCGTGCCACCGCGCCGGCGGGCCCGGCGGAAGTTGCGCTCCGGGGTTGGCCCCCCGCTCCCCGCCCCCTAGGGTGGCGCCCGTGCCGGTCGCGGACGAGCTGGAGTCGGTGCCCCCCGC
>DATLFN010000025.1 GCA_035540975.1 Acidimicrobiales bacterium | reverse complement strand
CCCGCACGCACTCCACCAGCCGCTCCCCCGCCCACACGCGTCCGCCCGGCCACACGACCGACCGCACCAGCTCGCCGTCGACGTTCGCCCCGTCACCCACCACGCTCGCCCCGCCGGAGGAGGCCAGGTTGGCCGCCAGGTAGTCGGGCGGCGTCCCGCAGTCGAAGAAGGGCCCCTCGGCGGGGACCAGCTCGAGGCCCCCCTCGGCCGCCAACCGTCGCCACGACACCTCGTACAGCCCCGACGGTGCTTCCGGGAGGACCGCCACCTCGGCCCACGGCATGAGGGCGGCGCCGCAGTGGCGCCACGTCCCGAAGTCGCCGCGGGCCGGGTCCTCCACCACCAGGAGCCTCGTCCGTCGACCGTCCCAGCCGCCCACCAGAGCGGCCAGGTCGAACCGGTGCCACGCGTCGGCGTTGACCACGAGGGTGGCGCGACCGGTGATCCACTCCCGCAGCCGGCCCAGCGCCCCCGCCGTGCCGAGCGCCACCGGCTCCTCCACCGACAGGTGGACCCGGCCGGCGAGGTGCTGCTCCATCAGCGCCCGCCCGGCGTGGACGTTGACGGCGATGTCGCCGGTGAGCGCCCGCGCCCGCTCGACGGCGAGGTCGACGAGGGGCACGTTGCCGACCGGGCAGAGGGCCTTGGGGAGGACGTCGGTGAGCGGGCGCAGGCGGGTGCCGGCGCCGGCGGCCAGCACGACCGCCGCCAGCCCTCCCGTCAAGGGGTGCGACCGTCGCCGCCGGCAGGCGGCACGATGCCGAGGCCCTCGACGACGGTGAAGAAAGCACGGGCGAAGGGGGACGCCTCGGTGCGCCGGCGGACGTCGTCCCAGTCGACCTGCTCGCGCACCGCTCGGGCCGTCTCGATCATGCCTTCGTACTCGATGTGGTGCTCCGTGAACGACAGGAGCTGGGTGACCAGGACGTCCTCCAGGGGGAGCACCGGCATGGTGACCGCCATGACCTGTATGTCCTCGGCCCGGCCCAGGACCTGCGGGGTGATCGCCACGCCGGACGGGTGGAAGATCACGTCCACGGTGACGTCGCCGTCGTGCGCCTTGGTGAGCCACTCCTCGGGCGGCTCCTCGTGCTTCATGCCGGCCCGCTCGAGGGCGGCGACGGCCCGCCCGACGTCGTCGGGCGAGACGACCACGTCCACGTCGCTGTCGCTGATCGGGCCGCCCCGGGCCCAGCACGCCAGGCTGCCCGCCACCGCGAAGGGGACGCCGTGGTCGCGCAGGGCCGCCACCGTGCGCTTGAGGGTGGCGATCACCCGGGCCTGGCGATCGTCGTGGATGGCCACTCGGCGGCCTCCCCGCTACCGGGCGACGGCGAGGGCCGAGCCGTCGTTGCAGCCGGCCTCCCCGGCCGCGGTGAAGCAGTAGACCGCGTAGGGGCGGCGCAGCACGGGCTGGGCGACGTTGCGGACGGGCGTGCCGCCGTCGGTGAGCCCGTGCTCGGTCCCGCCGTGGGCGTGGCCGTGGAGGGCCACGTCGGCGCCGCCCCGGTCCACTGCCTCCCCCAGCAGGTAGCTGCCGAGGAACGGGTAGATCTCCAGGCGCTCGCCGTGCAGCGTCGTGTCCGTGGGCGCGTAGTGGAGCAGGGCGATGCGCACGGGGGCGTCGAGGCCGGCCAGGGCCTCCTCCAGCCGCTCGGCCGCCTCGCGGGTGTGGCCGACGAACGCCTTCATCAGCGGCTCGCCGAAGTCGGACCCGCAGGCGCCGGCGAAGCCCCCGCCGAAGCCCTTGGTGCCGGCCACGCCGACCGGCCCGGAGGGTGTCCCGACCACGACCGCCTCGCCCTCCAGCACGCGCACGCCGGCGTCCTCGAGCAGGCCGGCGACCGCCCGCTCGCGGCCGCAGTGGTAGTCGTGGTTGCCGAGCACGGCGACGACGGGCACCGTCGCCCCCCGCAGCTCCCCCACGAGGACGGCGGCCTCCTCGGGATCGCCCACCCGCGTGAGGTCGCCGGCCAGCAGGAGGAGGTCGGCCTCGTCGCCCACCCGCTCGAAGTGCGGCCGCAGGCGGCCGGCCGAGTCGGTCCCCACGTGCAGGTCGCCCACCGCCGCCACCCGCACGGCGCCGGCCGGTCGGCCGGGGGCGCCGTCCACGGGGGTCACGGTGACGTCGTTGTGGAGCTCGTACCCGGCCAGCAGCTCGGACGCCACGGCGGCCACGGCATCCCGGCGCTCGGGCGTGGACACGTCGCCGCACAGGAACGCGCGCGACCCGGCGATCCGCACGGTGACGCCCAGCTCTCCGGCCCGGGGGTCGGCAGCCAGCGCCGTGCGGACGTGCTCGGCGAGGTAGCCGCCGGGTTCCGAGCCGTCGGGTCCGGAGGCGCGGGGTCGGGAGGCGGCGGGTCCGGAGGCGGCGGGTCCGGAGGCGTCGGGTTCGGAGGCGCGGGGTTCGGCGTCGGTCACGGGCACGCTCGACTCTCGTCGCGGACATCTCGGTCGTACCGCCCGCCGGGAGGGCGTGAAACCTGCGGTCCGCCTCCCCGGGCGTAGCCTGCGGCCGTGGTCGACCCCGGCCTCCCCGACTGGCGCCTGCTGCTGGACCGGCTCCACGCCACCTTCCGGGCCGCCGCCTTCGCCCAGGCGGGCGCCTTCGTGCAGCGGGTGGCGGAGTCCGTGGGCGGCGACGTGGACGTCGACCTCCGCCCGCCGGGGACCGTGCACGTCGCCGTCCCGATGAGCGACGCCGCCGCCGCCGAGGCGATCGCCGCCCTCGCCGCCGACGGCGGCCTCACGAGCGCGGCGCTGGCGGCGTCGACCGTCGAGGTGGCGATCGACGCCCTCGACATGGCAGCGGTCAAGCCGTTCTGGAAGGCGGTGCTCGGCTACGTCGACGACGGCGAGCTGGCCATCGCCCACCCGGACCGGGTCGGGCCTCCGTTCTGGTTCCAGCAGATGGACGAGCCCCGCCACCAGCGCAACCGGCTCCACGTCGACGTCACCGTCCCCCACGACGTCGCCGAGTCGCGGGTGGCGGCCGCGCTGGCGGCCGGCGGCACGCTGGTCAGCGACCGGTTCGCCCGGTCGTTCTGGGTGCTCGCCGACGCCGAGGGCAACGAGGCGTGCGTGTGCACCTGGCAGGACCGCGGCTGAGCTCCGTCAGCCGGGAGGGCAGGCGGCCGACGAGCGCCCCTCGACGGTCCCCTACGGGGAGAGGCGGGCGTGCACCAGGCCGGCCAGGTCGGCGACCGTGCGCAGGTCGCGCATGTCGTCCTGCCCGAACATCACGTCGTAGTGCTCCTGCAGCTCGATGGCCATCTCCACCAGCAGGAAGCTGTCGGACACCAGGTCGGTGAGGACGGCGTCGGGCTGCACGCGCTCCTCGGGCAGCTCGAGCACCTGCGCCATCGTGCGGCGGATGTCGTCGACCGACACCGTCATGAGGGCTCCCTTCGGGGGGCGGACAGGAAGGCGAAGCGGCTCTCGTACTCCCGGAGCGCCTCGGCGTAGACCTCCTGGTCGGCGGCACGGTAGCGGCGCAGCGTCGCCTCGACGTGGTCCTTCCCGAACCGCTCCTCCAGGCCGGCCAGGGCGTCGCGGACCCACTGCACGTGCCAACGTTCGTCCTCCATGATCCGCCCGATGGTGGCGGCGATCTCCGGGTGCAGGTCGGGCACGGCCTGGTGTTTGGCGTACTGGTTGATGACGCGGCGCTCGAACACCAGGGTGACGGCCAGCACCTCCATCATGTTCATCGGAAGGCCGGCCGCCTCCAGGTAACGGTCCTGGTAGGCGTCGGCCAGCTTGAGCGGCCGCTCCCCCAGGCGGTCGATGCAGTCGGTCCAGTACCAGGCGTGCTGGGCCTCGTCGGCGAAGTGCCTGGAGAGGTCGAGCTGGATGGGACCCGGTTTGAGCGCCCGGGCCAGGCGCCCGAAGAACAGCGAGCCGTTGATCTCCGACGACCGGTAGAAGCTCAGGACGAACAGCTCGTCATCCGACAGCGGCACGGCGCCTCCTCCCCGGCAGGCACACGGCGACGGTGAGCACGCCGCCCGCCGCCGCCACGGTGGCGTAGCGGAGCTCCTCGCCCCTCGGCCCGGCGGCCGTGCCCGACGCGCCGGCAGGGTCGTCCAGCGTGTAGTCGGCGAGCACCACCCGGTCGTTGGCCGGCGTGGCCTTGAACAGCGCCTCCTTGACGGTCCAGAGGCGCAACCGGTCGGCGTCGGTGGACGCGGCGGCCCGTTCGGCCGGGCCCAGGAAGAAGCGGGCCGCCCGGGGGCCGACCACCGACCGGGCGGGCTCGAAGTCGACTCCCGTCCCCACCACCCCGCCGTCGGCCTCCACCGCCCAGGCCGTTCCGCCGGCGTGGGTGAGCGACAGTCGCCGGTGCGGGAAGACCAGTGCCGACGTGTCGAAGGCGGCGCCGACCAGCGCCTTCAACACGGCCCGCCCGAGGAGCCAGTCGCGGCGGCGGGCGTCGGTCGGGAGGGAGCCGAACCGGCGCCGCTCGGCCGGCGAGAGGGCCCCCGGCGCGAGCGGCTCGGACACCGTGGCGACGCGGAGCGGGACGCCGAGGCGCGCACCGACCCGGTCAGGCGTCGACAAGGCGCCTCCCCCAGCGGGTGGCCGCCAGCCGGGCGCACGTGGCGGCCACCAGGGCCGCCGGGTCGGGTGCCTCGTACCGGTCGCCGAGCGCGGCCCGCAGGCGGGCGTTGTCCACCTGCTTGTCCACGTACAGCTGGCGGGCGAAGGGCATGACGTTGCCGAGGGCCGACGTCACCAGGCCGCCGGCGAAGGGCGTCACCCCGTCCACCAGCAGCTCGAACGACTGCTCGTCGGCCAGCAGCGGGCGCAGGATCCGCTTCCTGGCGAACTCCTCCACCGAGGCGAACTCGGCGGCGGCGACGTCGAGGAAGCGGTCCAGGGTCAGCGACTCGGACCGGTCGTGGGCCACGTGGTACACGCCGCCCTCGACCGCCGGGTCGGTGAGGCGGGCGACGGCGTCGGCCACGAAGCGGCCGGTGACGAGGTACAGGGGCGTGTCCCCGCGGCCGGGGACCAGCGAGAGCAGGCCGTAGAACCACAGCTTGAGCGTCTCGTGGACGGCGTTGTACCGGGTGACGGTGCCGGTCGCGTCGTCGGCCACGACGGTGGCCACCCGCAGGACCCGCCACGGGACGTCGTCGGCCGCCACGACCAACGCCTCGGCCGCCCACTTCGACTCCTCGTAGGCGTTGGCGAACCCCGGCGCGTCGTCGTACGGCTGCTCCAGGATGGGCCCGGCCCGCAGCCCGGTGGCGTAGACGGTGCTCACGTGGCCGAACGACTCCAGCGCCGGGCAGGCCCGCGCCAGCTCCAGCGCCTTGCCGGTCCCGTCCACGTTCACCCGCCGCGCCACGTGCCGGTCGACGTTGAACCGGGTCACGGCGGCGGCGTGGACGACGGTGGTGATCCGCCGGCGCCAGCCGTCGTCGACGGCGGCGAACGGGTCGTCGTGGTCGAGGTCGGCCGCCAGCGTGGGCACGCCCAATCCCCGCGCCACCGCCTCCACCGCCTCGCCCCGGGCGGTGGCGACGACCGTCGCCCCGGCGTCGAGGTACCGGCGAACGAGCAGGCGGGCCAGGTGACCGTTGGCGCCGGTGACGAGCACCACACGCTCGCTCACCCGTCCACCTCGGGCCACGACCGCTCGTCGGGGCCGAACCGGCGCACGAAGGCGGCCAGCCACCGCTCGACGCCGAACGCCAGGCACGCCGTGTGCACGGGAGCGCCGTCGCGCTCGATGGAGAACGCCCGGCCGAAGTGGTCGTGGTGCAGGTTGCGGGACGCGAGGGCCAGGCGGTCGTCGAAGAGCAGCTCGTGCTTGGTGGGGTCGATGCGCTGCATCAGGTACTGCGGGTTCTGCGACGGCCGGAAGAAGGGGTCGGTGGCGAGTTCCCAGCGCAGCGTCAGGCCCATGGCGGCGGTCAGGTCGTCCACCACGGCCACCGCCTCGTCGAGGAACGCCGCCGCCTCGCCGGCCGTGCCCATGCACACGATCTCCCGCATGGCGAAGCTCCGCTGGCGCTCCAGCGGCTCGTAGTGGTCCTCGCGGCGGAAGCACGTCGCCTTGGTGGTGAACCAGCGGGGGCGGTCGAAGGCGGCGCCGCGGTGGTGGGCGTAGAGGTGGTAGCAGGCCGCCGGCGTGAGCACCTCCCGCACCGGGGCCAGCCCGGCCAGCCGCACGGCGCCGTCGGGGCCCACCGGCTCGCCGCCGGTGAAGCGGTCGAGGTTCGCCTCGGCCGGGTCGAGCGAGACGGGGAAGGTCGCCAGGTGGGGGAACGACCGGAACCAGTCGATGCGCTCGAGCTCGGCGGCGGCGATGAAGGTCGGGAAGCGCAGCTCGTCGGCGCCCCAGCGGGCGGCGAGGGCGAGGAAGCGCCGGTCCAGGCGGTCGGCCAGCGCCAGGAGCGGGCCGGACAGGGTGGCCCGGCCGTCGGCCGCCCACGCCAGGCCCGGTGCGGTGATCGGCGCCCTCCCGCTCATGCGAGGAACGTGGCGTAGATCGTGTCGACGTCGCGGAACACCCCGGGCCGCAGCGACGCCGGGTCGAGCGGCGCCCGGCGCAGCTCCTCCACGAACAACAGGAGGTCCGTCACCTGGAGCGACGTGAGGTGACCGGACGCGATGAGCGGCGTGGTGTCGGAGAAGTCGTCGCCGACGGGCGCCGGGGAGTGCTCGCGCACCCAGACCCGCAGCGCGTCCCGGAGCTCGGCCTCGGTCGCGCTCACGACACCTCCCCGGCGACGAGCACGCCGGCGTCGGTGAACACCCGCAGGCACGTCCGGCTGAGGTCCCGGCGGTGGGCGACGGTGGCCGGGTGCACCCACGCCAGGCGGGCGGTGGCCCAGGGGTCGCCCAGCCCGGCATCCCGGTACACGTCCGGGTTGTAGTACTCCCGCCACGTCGCCTCGAGGAAGCCGGTGAGGTGGGCCCGCACCCCGGCCACGGTCTCCTCCGCCCAGGCCGGCGAGTGCCGCTCCCACAGGTGCTCCACGATGCGCCGGCCGAACACCAGGTGGCGGGTCTCCTCGGCGTGGTGGTTGGCGTTGATCTGCCGGGCGATCGGGACCAGCCGCTCGTCCCGGCCCATGGCGACGTTGTAGCGGTCCACGATCTCCTCGAAGACCGCCACCTTGGCGAAGAACAGGAAGTCCTCCTCGCCCTCGGCGTACTCGCGGGGGAAGGCCACCTTGCGGTCGGCGTAGATCTTGCCGGCGTAGCGCCGGCAGAACGTGGCGAACCACACGCTGTGCTTGTTCTCCTCGTCGAGGAAGTGGTGGAGGTACTCCGCCACGTCCTCCAGTCCCGGGCGGTGGAGCCGGGCGGCCAGGCCCTCCATCAGGGAGCGCTCGCCCCAGATGTTGAGGCTGTAGAAGTTCACCGCCTCCCAGAAGCTCAGCCGCCGCCGGGCGCTCTCGTCGAGGCCGTCCCAGAGCGGGGTGCCGTACAGCGAGATCAGCTCGGGGCTGGTGAACCACTGGTCCCGGTCGACGGACTCCGGCCACTCGACGCCCTCGTAGGGGTTCTGGTAGGCCCGGCGGGAAGCGGCCGAGAGGCGGGCCGCCGTGGCGGCCAGGTCGCCGGAGCTCACGCCTTCTCCAGCACGAGGCCCTGCCAGTTCATCCCGTAGCCGGCCATGGCCAGGAGCACCTTGTCGCCGGGCTGCACTCGCCCGCTCGCCTCCAGGTAGGCCATGTTCACCATGTTGTCGGCGCTGATGACGTGGGCGACGTCCGGCATCGACGGGCACCACACCCGCTCGTGGTCGACCCGGAGCAGGCGGGCGAGGATCTGCCACGCCTTCACGTTGGTGTTCTGGGGGACGACCCACGCCAGGTCCCCGGGCGCCAGGCCGGCCTTGGCCAGCAGCTCGGTGACGAGCCGGTGGGTGTAGGAGAAGTAGGCGCCCACCGTCTCGTCGTCGTCGGCGGCCACCATGGCGCCGTTGGTGATGTGGTGGGCGGCGACCATGCGGTACCCGGGCGGGCGGCGGGACACCACGCACGCCCCGGCGCCGTCGGAGATCAGGCTGTACGCCTGCTCGTAGCTCGCTCCCGGCGGGAAGCGGTCGGCGCTGACGCACAGGACCCGTTCCATGCCGGGCTCGGTGGCGAGGAGGGCCGAGGCCACGCGGACGGACCCCAGCATGCTCGTGCACGCCTGCTGGTTCAGGCCGAGGACGACGGCGTCGTCGAGCCCCAGCGCCGCCTGGAGCCGGCTGGCCGGGTAGTCCATGAGGTCCTTGACGTCGCCGCTGGCGGCGAACCGCGCCGGGTCGGCGACGTTCGCGTTGGCCGGGATGCACGTGGCGTACACGATGGCGCCGGCGCCCTCGACGGCGTCGCCCAGGGAACGCACGGCCGCCTCGGCCAGGTCGTAGGCGGTCTCCCCGTCGTCGCACACGTGATGGAAGCGGAACCCGGCCTCGAGCAGCTCCGCCGCCCCGGTGCGCGTGCGCCCGGCCGCCGCCGTCTCCTCGACGGCCAGCTTGCGGCTGCCGAGGGCGTAGGCGAACCGGTCGACGAAGCAGCCGCTCACAGCTCCCCCGCTTCGACCATCCGCGCCACTTCGGCGTGGCGGGGCGCTCCCTTGAGCGTGCGGGGGAGCGGGCGGCGGGCGACCCGCACGAGCGCCGGCCGCTTGTACCCGCTGAGGGTCGACGTGAGGCGGGCGACCTCGGCCGCCGCCGCGTCGTGGTCCAGGGCGGCGTCGACCGGCACCACCACCGCACACACCCGTTCGGTGGGGGTGCCGCGGCGGGTGCCGGTGACGCCCACCACGCACACCTCGGCGAAGCGGGGGCCGGCGGCCAGGGCGCCCTCCACCTCCTCGGGCTGCACCTTCTTGCCGCTCTCCAGGACGATGAGCCGCTTGGCCCGCCCGGTGACGTACAGGAAGCCGTCGTCGTCGAGGCGGCCGAGGTCGCCGGTGTGCAGCCAGCCCTCGGCGTCGACGGCGGCGGCGGTGAGCGCATCGTCGGCCCAGTAGCCCGTCATCACCCCGGGCGAGCGCACGAGGATCTCGCCGTCGCCGGCGATGCGGACGTCGGTGCCGGCCAGGGGCCGCCCCACCGACCCCGACCGGGAGGCGGCGGGCGTGTTCATGGCCACCGTGGGGGCCGCCTCGGTCAGCCCGTAGCCGGGGTGGACGGCGATGCCCCGCTCGGCCCAGCGGCGGACCACGGCGGGGTCCAGCGGGGCGCCGCCGCAGTACACGGCCCGGAGGTCGGATGCGGCCAGGGCGCCCTCGAGGAGGCGGAGGACGAGGGGGACGGCGACCATCCTGGTGATGCCGTGCTCGCCCACCATGGCGGCGACCTCGGCGGGGATGAGGGAGCGGGCCACCCGCACGGAGCCACCCGCCACCAGGGCGGGCAGGAGGCCGCAGCACAGCTCCAGCAGGTGGTGGGGCGGGAGGAGCGACAGCCAGCGGTCGTCGGGGCCGGGGCGCTGCCCGGCCATGGCCTGCTCGACGCTGTAGGCGAGGTTGGCCAGGGTGAGGGTGACGCCCTTGGGCGCGCCCGTCGTGCCCGACGTCCACACGATCAGCGCCGGGTCGCCCGCCCGCCGGGGCGTCCTCTCGGGGGCAGCGGCCCCCACGGCGCCGTCCCCGCCGAGCGCGGCGAGGGCGAGGTCGTCGAGGGCGGCGCCGTCCAGCACGGCGGCCGGGGCGCTGCGGGCGACCATGGGCGCCCGCTCCGCCTCGGTGAGGGCGGGGTCGAGCGGGACGGCGACGGCTCCCCGACGGAGGATGCCGAGGAGGGCGGCGAGCCACCAGCCGCCGGCGGGCGCGGCCAGCACCACGCGGTCCGCCACCCGGACCCCGAGCGACGCCAGCCGGGCGTCGACGAGGGTGGTCCGGCGGCCCAGCTCGGCGTACGTCGCCTCGTCCCACCCCTCGGCGGTCCGGGTGGCGACGGCGAGCGCGGAGGGGCCCGCAGGGGCGGGGCCGAGCAGCACGTCGAGGAACGTCGACGGGGGGGTGGCGGTCCGGGCCATCGGCCGCCAGTGTGATCGTGGCTGCGGTCCGTGGCAATGGGCGCGTCCGCCGGCGGCGGCGTGCGGGGCGCACCCGGCCCCTACCATGACCTCCTCATGGACGCCGCCGCCGAGCGCCGCGCGCCGTCGCGGCGGACCCTGGCCGACGCCCGCGAGGACCGCCTCTTCTTCGCCCAGGTGCGGGAGGACCCGCGGGTCGAGATCGAGGCGCTGGCCCTCGGCGCCGGCGAGACGGCGGTCGTCGTCGCCTCGGGGGGGTGCACGGCGCTCTCCCTGGTCGCCGCCGCCCCGGGCCGGGTCGTGGCCGTCGACCTGAACGCCGCCCAGAACCACCTGGTGGAACTGAAGGCGGTGGCGGTGGCGGCGCTCGACCGGGAGGAGGCCGTTCGCTTCCTCGGGGGCCGGCCGGCGCCGTCGGCCGAGCGCCTGTCGGCCTACGAGGACCTGCGCCCGGGGCTGTCGTCGTTCGCCGCCGCCTACTGGGACGGGCGCAAGGCGACGGTGGCCGACGGGGTGCTCAACGCCGGCGTCACCGAGCGCTTCGTCAAGGCGGTCGTGCTCGTCGTCCGCACGGCGATCCACCCGCCGTCGCGCATCCGCCGGCTCCTGGCCCGCGCCACCGTCGAGGAGCAGCGGGAGTTCTACCGGCGCGAATGGGACAACCGGCGCTGGCGCCTGCTGTTTCGGGCGCTCCTGAACCGGGCCGTGTTCCGCCGCGCCTACGACCCCGCGTTCTTCCGGCACGTCGAGAACCCGAGCTTCGCCCGGCACTTCCACGGGCTCATCGAGCACGTCCTCACCGAGGTGCCGGTGGCCGACAACTACTTCGTCCACCACATGCTCACCGGCGCCTACCCGGAGCACCCGGGGGGGCTGCCGCCCTACCTGCAGCCGGACGGCGCGGCTTCCGTCTCGAACGGGCTGGGCCGCCTCGACCTGGTCGACGGCTCCTACGGCGCGTACCTGGCCACCTGCGGGGATGCCACGATCGACGCTTTCGCCCTGTCCAACATCTGCGAGTGGCTGGACGCGTCCCAGGTCGACGAGCTGTTCGCCGAGATCGTGCGCACCGCCGTGCCCGGCGCCCGACTGGTGATCCGCAACTTCGTGGGGTGGACGGAGGTGCCGGAGCGGTGGGCGGGCGTGGTGGTCGAGGACCGGGCGAGGGGCGAGGCCCTGGTCGCCGGCGACCGCAGCGGGTTCCAGCGGCGGGTCGCCGTGTGCCGCATCGCCGAGAGCGGTGGCTGACGCGGCGGGCGGCGTCCGCCCGGCCACCGAGGGCGACAACGCCGCCCTGCTCGCCCTGAGCTCGGCCTGCCCCATGGAGGGCGACGTGGGGTTGTGCGTGGACCGGTCGCCCGACTTCTTCGCCCTCAACCGGCTCGAGGGCGAGGACTTCGAGGTGGGGGTGGTCGACGGCCCGGCGGGCTCACCGGTGGGCTGCATCGCGGTGGCCGAGCGGCGGGCGCACCTGCACGGGGCGCCGGCGACCACCATGTACGTGGGCGACCTCAAGGTGCTCCCCGGGCACCGGGGAACGGGCGTCGCCGACGCCTTGAGCGAGTGGGCGCGCGACCGCTGCCGGGCGCGCGGCGGGGACGGGGTGCCGACGCTCGTCACGATCCTGGCCGGCAACCGCTCGATGCAGCGGCGCCTGGCGGGCGTGCGGGGCCTGCCCCACCTCCACCGCTTCGCCACCGTGCGCTCCTGGTCGGTGAGCCTCCTGTGGCGCCGCCGCCCGCCGAGCACCGACGTGCGGGTGACCCGGGCCGGCGGGGCCGACGTCGAGGAGATGGCGGCGCTGTGGCAGCGCGTCGCACCCGAGCGCCAGTTCACCGCCGTCCACGACGCCGCCTCCCTGGCGGCCTGGGTGGGCGCCGCCCCGGGGCTCGACCTGTCGTGCTACCTGCTGGCCCGCCGCCCGGACGGGCGGCTGGCCGGCTTCCTCGCCCTGTGGGACCAGGAGTCGTTCAAGCAGCTGCGGGTGACCTCGTACTCGCGTCGGCTGGCCGCCTTCCGGGCCGGCTTCAACGCGCTGGCGCCGCTGGTGGGCGCCACCCGGCTGCCGCCCGCCGGGGATCGGCTGCGCACCCTCACCGCCGTGCACGTCTGCGTCCCGCCCGGTTCCCCCGACGTGCTGCGGGCCCTGCTCGTCACCGGCTACAACGAGCTGCGCGGCCACGGGTACTCGTTCTTCACCGTCGGGCTGGACGTGACGGACCCGCTCACCTCCGCCTGCCGCGGCCTGCTCGCCCAGCCCACCGACGTCTGGGCGTGTGAGGCCACCCTGACCGGCGAGCGCACCGGCCGGCCGCTCGACGACCGGCCGCTCCACCACGAGATCGCGCTGGTGTGAGGCGTCAGCGCCCGCAGGGCCCGCCTTAGAACAACTTGCACGGCCGCGACGGGTTCACCGTTGTGGTGACTCCCTCGTCGGCCTTCGGCCGTCCAAGTTGTTCTGCGACGGTCCCTCAGCGGAACTCCGGCATGACCTTCTCGGCCAGCAGGCGCAGCGTCCGGTCGGACGGATAGTCGGCGCACCACGGCACGAAGCCCGTGCAGCCCAGGTCGACGTAGGCGGCGATCTTCTCGGCGACCTGCTCGGGCGTCCCCACCAGGTTCCCGTACCGCCAGCGCTCGAGCGGCTGCCCCCACGACGGCCTGGCCTCGGCCACCAGCTCGGCCTCGTCCTCCCGGATGAACACCTCGGGCGTCCACGTCTTCACGATCTCGTCGTAGTCGCGGCCCACCTCCTTGCAGTGACCCTTCAGCACCTCCGCCTTGTGGGCCCACTCGTCGGGGTTGCCCCCGAAGTTCGAGTAGTCGGCGAGGCGGGCGACCACCCGCAGCGTGAGCTGCTCGCCGCTCCCGCCGATCCAGACGGGCGGGTGCGGCCGCTGGAGCGGCTTCGGGTCGCACTGGGCGCCCTCCAGCCGGTAGTAGCGGCCCTCGTACGTGGTGTCGGGCTGCGTCCACATCGCCCGCACGACCTCGACCGCCTCCCGCAGCATCCCGATGCGGACCCTCGGCTCGGGGAACTCGTAGCCGTACCCGGCGAACTCGTTCCGGTACCAGCCGGCGCCGATGCCCCAGTCGAGGCGCCCCCCGCTGATGACGTCGACCGTGGCCGTCATCTTGGCCAGCAGGGCCGGGTTGCGGTACCCGTTGCACCCGACCATCTGGCCGAGGCGCACCCGGGACGTCCGCTGGCTGATGGCCGCCATCGTCGTCCAGCACTCGAACACGGCCTCGTGCGCCGGCTTCGGCACGTTGTGGAAGTGGTCGTAGACCCACACGGAGTCGTAGCCCAGCGCCTCGGCCAGCTGCGCCGTCTCCACCGCCTTGGCCCACTTGGCCTCCGCCCCCTCCAGCGACGCCAGCTCCATCTTCCAGCCCTGCGGGACGAACGCACCGAACGTCAGTCGCATCGACACCTCCCGAGGCGCCGACGCGGCGCCCGCGGTCCCTGTCTACCCAGTTCCGGGCAGGATGCGGACGGGCGCACGCCATCCCATCGGTGGTCCGACGCCGGAGACGGATCAGAGCTGCAGCTGGACTTCAGGCGACGCAGCGAAGAACTCGGTGAGGGCCCTAGCGAGCGCCTCGGGATGGGTCAGGGGGGCGGCGTGCCCGACGCCGGGGACCTCGTGCACCCGCGCATTTGCGACGTGGTCGACGACATACCGCGCACTGATCGTGAAGAACGGCTTGGTCTCCGAGCCCAACAGGACCGCCACCGGAGCCTTGATCGCGCCGAGCACTGCCGGGTCATCAGTGAGGGGACGTTCGTGCGTCATGGCCTGCTCGAGCAGACTCAGCAGGTTCGGGACGTAGCGCCCTGCGGCCTCGAAGTAGCCGGCCTCCTCCGCCAAGGCGATCTCCTCGTCGTGGAAGGGAAAGCCAGCGAAGGCGCGAGCGGCGGCGGACAGGTTCCCTTCGGCGGCCAGCTCGCCCGTACGAGCGACGGCGTAGCCGATCACCGCTTGGACCCGCTCGTCCGCCAGGCTCAGCAACCCGGGCTCGAACGGGGCCACCGCGGCGACCGCGTCGGACTGCGCCGCCACCGCGAGCGCCCACGTACCGCCGCCGGACCAGCCGACCAGTCCGGCCATCTGCCCGAGGCTCTCGACGTAGGTGAGGCAGTCCTCGACGAGGCGAGACGTGCTGAGGTCGGTGTGCTCGTCGCTGAGACCGCGGCCCCTCAGGCTCGGCAGGTGGCAGGTGAACCTGTCGGTGAGGTGTCCCGTCGTCGAGCCCCAGTCGATGTCGCCATCGCCGATGACCCCTTGCAGGAACACGAGCGGGGGACCGACGCCGTGCACAGTCCCGCCGAGGGTGACGCCGTCGGACGTGGTCACGTAGTGGGCGCGTTGCTTGATCATCGGGGTCTCCCTGCGTCGCGTGGTCATGCCTGCAACGATGACGAAGGCGATGTCCGAGAAGGTCACCCGACCGGGTACGTTTCGGCGGCCAGGCGTGTACTACAGGCCACGGCGGGCGACCTGTGCGGCGAGCTCCGCCCGCCCGTCGACCTCCACCTTGGCGTACACGTGGGACAGGTGCTTCTTGACCGTGTTGACGGACATGAAGAGGCGTTCACCGATCTCGGCATTGGTGTGGCCTTCGGCGACCAGCCGCACGACGTCGCGCTCGACGGGGGTCAGTGACGCCCAGCCGATCTGCGGGCGTTGACGCGCGCCGCGCCCGCGGCGGGCATAGGCGACCGCGTCGGCCAGCGACAGCTCGCAGCCCGCGTCCCAGCACGCCATCGCCTCGGTGGGGTCCAGCGCGGCGTGTGCGGCGCGGCGGGCACGATCGAAGCGGTCGGCCCCAAGGATGAAGCGGGCGATGCCGGTGTCGGTGTGGAACCGTTGCGACGCGGCGAGCAATCGAAGCGACCGCTCCGACTCGCCGAGGGCCACGGCCAGGTCGGCGATCGTCTCCAGCGCCTCGGCGGCCCCGAGCCGGTCGCCGTAGTCGTCCAGGACCTCGAGGCTGTCATGAGCCAGCTCCCACGCCTCTTCGAGGTCCTCGTTCCCCCTGGCCAGCTCCGCGAGGCCGAGCAATGACCGGCCCAGCGTATGGGGGAGCCGTGGGTTCGTCGACAGGGCGCGGCTGGCCGCCAGGTGTGCTCGCGCATCGTCGTGGCGCTTCTGGCTTCGTGCGACCATGCCCAACAGCCATTCGCCGATCGCCTCGTCCAGCCGACTGCCGCCACCACGGCCGATGCGCACGATCTCCTCGGCCGTGGCCAGGGCAGCCTCCAGGTCGCCGGATGCGTAGGCCGACAGGCTCAGCCAGTGACGCCACCACATCCCGTAATGGGTCCCCTCGAGCGCTCGTGGCCCCAGCGCTGCCTGTGCCTCGGACAGCCATTCGTGAGCCCCGAGGTGATCACTCTGGATGACGGCGGCGGCGGCAAGCCCGGTGAGCCCGGCCGCCTCCCACCCGGGGCGGCCCAGCTGCCGGCTGAGCTCGACGGTGCGTCGGGCATGCCGGCGTGCCTGGTCGAGCCGCCCGGACCACGCCAACCACGCCTGAGCGCCCCCGTGGGCGGCCGGCAGATGGAAGGTGAGGCCGTTGCCCTCGCACACCTCCACGTCCTGCTCGAACAGGTGGTACCCAGCGTCGAGCGAGCGGCTGTGCAGGAGCGCTGCCCCAGCGAACTGGAGGACGTGGGCGTGGGTCGAGGCATCCCCACACCCCTTCGCGAGCTGGAGCGCCTCCTCGACGTCGGCTTCGACCTGCTCGTTGGTCGACAGCCCGGAGAGAATCCCTGACAGCGCTCGTTGTGACAGCGCGACCGCGAGCGCACCGCCGACATCCGCGGCCCGTGCCACGGCGACCGCCTGCCTCGCCGACCGGTGGAAGCTGGCGGCCTCGCAGGTGGCGAGGGCCAGGGCTGCCGCGGTGTTCAAACCCCGCACGCGCTCGTCATCAGGGGCACCCGGCGTTTCTGCCGCGTCGTGCAGCCGCCTGTGCACCTCCCGGGACAGGCCGTGCTCGAACCAGAAGCGGACGATGGGCTCGGTGACGCCCACCAGCCCCCGCAGGTCTCCCGTCTCCGCCGCCCAGTCCATCGCCGCACGCAGGTCATCCAGGTCGGCCGCAAGCCGCGCCACCCAGGGCTCGGGCTGTGCACCGTGCATACCTTCCTGCGCCCGCCCCGCCAGCCCGACATGGAACTCCAGATGGCGCCCACGCACCCGATCGGGGTGCTCGAACTCGGACAGTCGCTGCCGGGCGTACACCCGGATCGTCTCCAACAGCCGGTAGCGGGCCCTGCCCTGGCGCTGGGCGACCTGCACCAACGACTGGTCCACCAGTCCGGCGACCAGGTCGAGCACGTCGTCACCGTCGATCCCCTCTCCGCCCACCACCGCCTCGGCCGCGTCCAGTTCGAACGACCCGGCAAACGCCGACAGCCTCGCCAACGCCAACCGCTGCACGTCGTCGAGCAAGAAGTAGCTCCAGTCCAGGGACGCCTCCAGCGTTCGCTGACGTGCCGGCGCCCCCCGCATGCCGCCGGTCAACAACCCGAACCGGTCCGACAACCCGGCCGCGATCTGGCCCGGCGCCAGGACCCGCACGCGCGCCGCCGCCAGCTCGATCGCCAAAGGGATCCCATCCAGACGTCGACAGATCTCCGCCACCGCCGAGGCGTTGCCGTCACCGATACGAAAGTCCGCGGCCACCTGCCGGGCCCGAACCTCGAACAACCTCGCCGCGTCGGCCGCCGCGACGGTGCTGGCGGACTCGACATCGGGCACCGGTAGTCCGGTCACCTCGAACGTCGCCTCACCCTCGACGACCAGGGGCACGCGGCTGGTGGCGAGCACGTGCAGCCGCGGACAGGTCGACGACAACGAACCGACCACCTCCGCGCACGCGTCCACCAGTTGCTCGCAATTGTCGAGCACGACCAGCAGATGCCGCGCACCAAGCTGTTCGGCAAGCCTGTCGGTCAGCGCCTGTTCGGGTTGCTCATGGACGCCCACCGCCGCACCAATGGTGGGTGCGACCAGGCCGGGTTCGCTCACCCCTTGCAGGTCCACCCAAAAAACCCCGTCGGAGAACCGCGACGCGAGGTCGCCGACGATCTCGGCCGCCAGCCGCGTCTTCCCGCAGCCCCCCGAACCGGTCAAGGTCACCACCCGGGCATCGGCGACCAGGTCGGCCAGCTTCGCACGTTCACGCTCGCGGCCGACAAACGCAGCGACCCGAACAGGCAGCCCCCTCTGCATCTCCATGTACTCCAACCGAATGGTACGAGCACGCCAGGGAAACTACGGGAGCGCGGCTGCGCCGAAGAGAGCGAGAGCGCCTCTCCGCTCCCGCCCAAGTCGGCGAGTGTTCGACGGCCGTCGAGACAGAACGGCGTCACAGGACGCGCGCCATCGCGACGTCCGAGCGCCCCTCGGCCGCGCGCCCGCACGAGCACGTCCCCAGCTTGCACCGGCGAAGGCGGGACGCGGCCGCGTTGGGCCGACCGTGCGGTTTACCAAGCGCTGCACCGGTGATGCCGTTCCCGGGCGCCCGCACCGGGCGTCCGCTTCAGCGCCACCCCCAACCGCCGCCACCCGCTAGGTGGCGCGAGCGGTCGGCCCGCCGGCCCATAGACCTTGCCGGCGTACAAGACTGGCGCGACACTCCACGCATAGGCCGCTGGGGGCGGGCCGTCTACGCGGAGAGGAGCGGGCAATGGGCGAGGCAAGAGACGTTCTCGACCGAATGACCAGGGCGGTTTTCAGCGGCGATGTCGACGCTTTGGCGGACTGCTACGCCGAGGACGCCGTGGTGGTCACACCCGACCGTGGCGAGGTGAGGGGCCGGGATTCGATCGTGGACTACTTCAGGCCCTTCTTCGAGGCGTTCTCCGACATCCGGTGGGACGAGTTCCAGCGCCACGAGGCCCGCAACGTCGCGATCGACGAGGGCTTCTTCACCGGGACCCACACGGCGCCGCTTGCCAATCCGGACGGAGAATCCATCCCCGCGACCGGCAAGCGGGTCCGGCTTCGCGAATGCGATGTGGCGACTGTCGCCGGGGGCCGAATCACCAGTCACCGCATGTACTTCGATCAAGTCGACCTGATGAACCAGCTCGGCCTGACCGAGTAGCGGGGCCGCCCGCCTGGATTTCCGGGCGGCTTGGCCGTCTCACCCTATTGGGAGGTGGCGGCGCCACGAGGGGGCACATGAGTTACCGGGCGGCGCCGACGTGCCGGATCGGGTGGCACGCTCCCCGAACTCGCCGGTGTTCGCCGAGTTGGCGACCCCGGCACCGCCGGCGGCGGTGCACCGCAATGGAGTGCGGCGAGGCGGCTGCCCACCGGAGGACCGTGCAGGCCCGGCCGGAGATGGTCGACAGCCGGCCTCAAGAGGCCAGCGCGCGGTCCTTGGCCTCCCGGACACTGGTTACAAGGTCGGAGAGCTCGCGGTCGAAGTCGGCGATCACCTGTCGCACGTAGGCGACGCGCTCCTGGGCCTCGTCGCCCGCGGCGTTGTCGAGCTGGTCCGCCACGGCGTCGAGGTCGCGCGTGAACTCCTCGTACTCGTTCTTGATGTCGTAGTCGAGCTGGTGGAGCTCGCCGAGGCTGGCGCGCACGGCCTTGATCTTGCGGACGTCGATGGCGTACTTGAGCGGGTCGAGGTTGTTGGCGAGCTTGTCGAGCAAGGTCGTGACCTCACCGCACAGCTGGTGGGGCTTGATGCTGGTCCGGACGTGGGCGTCGGCGGCGAACGCTCGCAGCGCCGTGGCGACCTGAGCCGGGTCCCGGTAGCTGTCCCTGACCGGTCGGAGCGCCGTCCGGACCTCGGTGTAGGCGTCGTCGCACTTCGACGCCACCTGCTCGAGGCTGTCGACCAGCTCCCGTCTGGCCCCACCCTGGGTCCTCGATGCGAACCCGATCGCCCGACCGGCGACCTCGAAGGCCTGCCGCAGCTGCCCCAATGCTCCCATCGGCGTCACCTCCCCTGGTTGACCCGACGAGCGTACGCCGACGGCATCGGCCAGGCGGATGGCGCCGGGACCTGCGGGGCGCGCTGGCAAGCTACGGGGGAGTGGCGTTACCGAGCACGCTGACTCGTGCCGCAGTGGTGCGGTCTGCGGCGGTCGCCGCGGACCAGCGCGGGCCCGCGCAGGAACGCCAGCTACCCGGATGGCTCCACGGGACCATTTGCGGGTGGTCGCCGTCAACGCCGTGGGCCGCCACAGGTCGCCGACCCCAGTTGTCGAGCCGACGCGTTCACCGAGCCGTTCTCGCAGCCCGTGGTCCACGCGCCGGTGGTGGTCGAGAGCGCGGCCCGTAAGGGTCCCACCGCCACGCCCTGAGCAGTCCCTGAAGACGAAGCGGGCCGGTGATCGGCGTTCGCGTGCACGCCGCCACGGCGCCTGGCCCGGACCCATTCCTGCACTGGTGGAGGCTCCCGCTACGGCAGGGCGGCGACGGCGACCACGGGGGCGGCCGGCGGCCGATCGCCCAGAGACCCGTGGAACGCCACGTCGCCGAAGGTGAAGATGCCGCCGTCCTCCGCCACCATGAGGTAGCCGGCGCCGGTCGGGCTGCGGACCATCCCGGTCACTGGGCGATTGAGGCGGCTGGCCCCCATGGAGCCGAAGAAGGCGGCGTCAAAGGCGAAGATGCCGCCGTCGGCGCCGACGAGCCAGTACCCCACGCCGTCGGCGTCCGGGACCAGCGACTGCACGGGAGCGTTCAGGCGGGCGGCGCCCATCGAGCCGCGGAAGCGGGCCGAGCCGAAGGCGAACACGCCGCCGTCGCTTGCGACCATGTAGTAGCCGCTGCCGTCGGGCACCGGGACCGAGTCGAGCACCGGGCCGTTCAGGCGCACCGCCGACATGTCGCCGAGGTACTGCGCATCACCGCGGGGCAGCACCCGTCCCGCCGTCGTGAACATCCAGTGCCCGTTCCCGCTGGGAGTGCGCGACAGCGATGTGACCTCCTCGCCCGAACCCCGACCTCCGAGTCGCAACGGTGCACGCGCGCGTGATTGTGGATCGGGCGTCGGAGCCACCCTGCCGGAGGGGTCGCGGGGTCGCGCTTCTCGACACCTGGTGTCAGCCGGTTGTGTCAAGGTCGGCTCGCGGGTTCCGCTCTTGCTGGGGGCCCAGTGATCTCCGACGCGAGCCCGATCCCGGATCAGCAGGCCGAGTCGAGGCAGCGGCGGATCTCATCGACGTCGATCCCCGCCCGCTTTGTCGCCTCGGCGAGGGACCGTCCGGAGAACAGGCACTTGAGCAGCTCGCACAGGCCCGGCCGATCGGTGCCGGGGTCGTGGGACGTGGGCGGGCGCTCATCGCCAGCGCTCCACACGGCGAGCGTCCTCAGTTGTTCCCTGGTGAACGGCTCACCTCGTAGCGTCTGGCCCGACGCCGTCACCAGCACCCGGTGGACGCCAGGCGCGTTCGTCGGCACCTCGGCCACGTACTGGCCGGGCTCGTGCTCGACCAGCGTGACGATCGACACGGACCCGCCCGGGGCGTCGATCCGCGCGGTGACCCGGGCCGAGGAGGCGAGCGGGATGCCGAAGTCGGAGAGAGCGGCGGTCACCGTCGCCGTGCCCCCCGGCCGCCGGGACGCCTGGGCGGTCGCCACCGACAGCCGGACGTTGCTGCGGGCCTGGACCGTCACGGAGAACCCGACGCCGTGTCGCTCCAGGCGGTTGAGCCCGGCGCGGTCGTCGCGCTTGTTCAGCCCGGCCACGATCTTCCTCAGCCGCCGCTTGTCGACACGCAGCCGCACCCGCCACTGCCCGCCGGTGGACGTCGAAGGCGGTGCCGGCAAGGCCAGGCGCAGCACGAGGTCGACGGGCGTGCGGGTGAGGACCACGCCGTTCGAGGTGTCGAAGCGTGTCCCGTCCGGCGCGATGAGCTCCGCCTCCAGGGCGTCGGACATCGTCGACAGGACGACCGCGTCGCAGCGCGTGTCGCCCTCGGTCAGATGGAAGGGCACGTCGGTGGTCGACCCGACGGCGACGAACCCATCGGGGTCCACGACGATCTCATTGTTGCTCACGCCGGCGATGATCTGTGCGAAGTACTTCTGGAGCAGCAGCAGGTCGTCGGAACCCGGGTTGCCCGTGAGAAGCAGGTACCCACCGGTGCTGTTGGCGAGGTCGTCGAGGGCGCCGGGGTTCAGCTGGTCGGCGGTCCCCAGGCCCACGGCGAACACCGTCGAGTCGATCAGGTCGATCACGTCCCCGATGTACTTGGCAGCCGTCTCATGCCCGTCGGTGAACACCACCGTCGCCCTGGCCGTGAACCCGCCGGCCGCCCCCAGCTGGGCGGCCGCCACCTCCACCCCGTCGCCGATGGCGGTCAGGCCGGCGGGGTTGGTGACGTGGTTGGCGATGGCCGACAGCGCGTCCGACCGGCCGGCACCGCCGATCTCGGGGCCGGCGACCTGGACGGGCTCGGCCTCGACGGCATCGGTGTCGAAGCGGACCACGCCGACGCCGTCGGCCGGGTCGAGCAGCTGGACGAACAGCGGTGCGGCGTTGCGCAGAACCTGCACCCGGCTCAGGCCGGCCACCCCCGATGCCAGGTCCATGCTCCCCGAGCGGTCGAGGACGAGCGAGGACGCCACCGTCGGCTTGTCGATCACGGTGGACTCGATCGGGACGACGAAGTTGGCGACGCCCGGGATGTCCACGGTGAGGGTGGCCGAGGGGGTCGATCCCACGGCGCCGGCGGCGAACAGCACCCACACCAGCAGGTCCTCCTCCTCGAAGCCGTCGGGCTCGGGAGAGGACACCGATGCGGAGAGCAAGGAGAACTCGGCGTCGCCGGCGAGGGACGCCTGGGCGGTGACGCCGTGGCAGCCGCTGACGCGGATCCGCAGCGCCCGGGCGGTACCCTCGCCGGTCGGAACGTCGACGAAGCGGATGGGATCGCCCGGGATCGGGGCGACCTGCGTGGCGGTGAGGGGGAGCGTGTCGTAGCAGGGCGGCCGCACGACGGACGGGTGGCGGCTGTTCTTGACGACGATGTCGCTCGACCCGCCCGTCCACGGCGGGATGGGTGCGCCGAACTCGACGGTGCCGTCCCACGGCTGGAGGCTCTGGAGGATGCCCCGGGAGTCGTTGGTGTCCTTCTGGTCGCCGTAGACCTGGTCCGGGTCGAGCCGCCACTCCTCGCCGGGCTGGGCCTGCCACATGGCGAACAACCGGTCGACGTTGGCGTGCAGGAGGAAGACGAAGGGGTCCTCGAAGGCGGTGTGGGGGTTGAAGATGCTCCCCGACCCGAAGAAGACGTGGGCCGAGTCGTGCGAGGACTCCAGCTCCTGGCGGAACGTCGTCCACTGCTGGGCCTGGGGGATGCCGTCGGTCGAGCCGATGATGTCGGCGTCCGACGCCACCGGCGGCGCGCCGGGCGCGCAACCACGGGTGATGTCGATTGGCGGCAGGGTGAAGGGCCCACCGAAGGTGGGGCGGGCGCCGGCTGCATTGCCGCCGTTGTGCAGGGGGGCAAGGGTGCCGGCGACCGTGCCATTGGCCGTTCCGAACGTGTCGTCGGTCATCAGGTCGACGACGCCACCCTCGCCGTCGTCAGCGGCGCGCGGGTCCTGGGTCCAGTCCCAGTAGTGGAGCGCCATGTCGGGGTTCACCTGCTGGATGAGCTTCTCGAAGCGGTTCACCAGTTCCCGGTGCCAGGGGATGAAGGAGTTGCCGTTGTGGTTGTGCGTGCCCTCGTGGATCTGGTCCTGCTTGTCCCAATACGACACGCCGTCGGCGTAGGCCTGGAGGTCGACGTCGCGCAGCGCCTGGGCGTACGCCTGCCGCTCGGCAGCGCTCAGATGGGCGACGTTGCGGCGGATCGGTCCGGCCATGGTGTCCTCCTCGGGAGTCGTGGTCGCGGGGCGCCCACCTCGTGCTCCACGAGAGCGCGCCGCCGACCACCAGATACGCAGATCGGCGAGCGCCAACCTCTCCCCGCTTCACAACCAACCAGAACGCCCCGTCGCGGACGTTACGTCGCGGTGGAACCATGAAGCGTCGGGATCGATGAAGCGTCGGGGCCGGTCTCGGTGATGCGGTAGCGGCCGCTGTAGACGTGACGTCACCCGGTTCGTCGGGCCCCGTGAACCCACACCTGGCCGTCAGCAGCGGGTGCCTTCGTGGTCGAGGACGAGATCCGGTGGCGTCCGCCGTCGAGGCGCAGCGTGGGGTGGCCGTCTCGCAGCCTTCAGACACGGGGAGCCACCCGTCGACGTTGGACAGGTCCGGAGGGGCGCCCTCGACCGCGCCGCCCCAGGCCCTACCGGCGACGGCGACGCGGCGAATCGCCTGGCTGGTGGGTCCACGAGGCCGCTGAGGGACGAGCTGCTTGCTGCTTGCTGCCGGCGGAAGCGGGCCCCGGCGGCGGCGAGGACGCCGGCCAGTCCCACCAAGAGGACTCCCGCCAGCAGACGGATCGGCGCCGAGCATCGGGCTGCTTGGTCCTGGCGGGCTCCTCGTCGTAGGTGCTGCGCCTACGCGGCGAGCACCTGGGTGATCAGGTCGTCGAGCAGATCCTGGCCGGGAGCCGGGATGACCGGCTGGCCGGCGAGGCGGCGGATCACCTCGAACGCCTCACGGATGGCGTCGCCGGTGACGACCGGGCCGTGGGCCGAGGCGACCGCCAGCACACCGAGCGCCTCGACCTCGTCGACGTGGCGCCGGTAGACGGTGGGGTCGAGCCACTGGTGCCATGGGGACACCAGGCTGTTCATGGCCGGCATGCTCTCCGCGACCAGGTCAGTCGGCATCTCGTGCACGTCGAGGGTTCCGGGTGTGAGGCAGGCGAAGGAGTCGACGATCCACATGGCGGCGGTTGTGGGGTCGAACAGGCCACGGGTCGTCGGGCCGTCGAAGATCGGCGGCTTGAACAGGCGCAGGGTCCGGTCGCCGGCGTCGAGCGTGCCGCCCTCGTCGATCCAACGCATGCGCCCCAGCGGCAGCGCCGGCTTCTCGAGGGCGAGTCGCTCGACGCTGAAGAAGTTGGTGACGAGCGTCGCCTGGGGGCACAGCGCCATGGCGTCGAGCAATCCCCCGGTGTGGTCGCCGTCGTCGTGGGACAGGAAGATCCACCGCACGTCCTCCGGCTCGACCAGCGAGAAGACCTTCTCCAGCCACAGTTCCCGGTGGACCGGCGCGCCGGTGTCGACGATCACGGGCTCGGCGCCGCGGATCAGCATGGTGTTGACCGGGACGAACAGGCCGTCGCCGGCGGGGAACAGGTTCGGGATCAGCCAGGTCTCCGGCGCGATCTGCTCCGGCTCGGTGGCCGGGACTCCGGCGAGGACGTCGTCGCTCTGCATGTCGGGCTCCTTGTCGATGGGCACACCGGCACCCTGACGGAGCGCGCCACGCCCGGCTATCCCACTGGCGGGTGGTCCGCGGCGACGGGGAATCCCCCATCTGAGGGGGTAGGCGCGCCGGCCCCTGCGCGTTACCTTGCCGGCATGGGCGCGGGGGCGCGGATCGACCAGACCCGGAAGGCGGTGGAGCGGGCGTGCCGGACCACGGAGTCCGCCGATGAGCTGCTCGACGCCCTCGAGGTCGAGGTGCAGCGGGCCGTCGCCCATGACGGGTCGATCTGGTTCGGCCTCGATCCTGCGACCATGCTGGCCACCGCGCCGAGCCGGGTGGAGGGCATGGACCCCGCTCTGTGCGACCGGTTCTGGCACCTCGAGTTCCACGAGCAGGACACCGGGCTGTTCCACGACCTGGCCCGGGGCGACGGCGTCGTCGCCCTGCAGCTGGCGCTCGGAGGACGGGCCGCTCGCAGCATCCGCTACCGCGAGTGCCTGGTTCCCCAGGGCTACGACGACGAGCTGCGTGCGGTGTTCCGTGCGGGGGCTTCGACCTGGGGTGCCATGGCCCTCTACCGGGAGAGCGTGCATTCACCCTTCGACGCCGACGACGTGGCCGTGGTGCGCTCGATCACCGGCATCGTCGCCGATGCGCTACGGGTCCACGTTCGCCGAGCCGTTCCGTGGCTGGAGCCATCGGCTCCCGGGCTCGTCGTCATCGGCGAGTCGGGACGCCTCGTGTCCGCCAACCGCGAGGCACTCGACTGGCTTCGCCTGCTGTGGCCCCTGACCGCCGACGGCGAGGGAAGTGGCGCGAAGCCCGCCGGCCTGCTGGAGCTGCGGGACCGGGCCATCGGCGTGCCCACGCCACTGTTCGCCCTCGTCGCCAAGGCCCAGGCGGTGGCCGAGGGACGGGAGCGGGGCCCGGCCCGGCTACGCCTGCGGGACGAGCGTGGCCGCTGGATCGTCCTGCACGCATCGGCGATGTCGGGGCCGGGGGCGCAGGGCCCGACGGTGGCGGTGGTGATCGAGAGCGCCAAGAGCGCCGAGGTCGCCCCCATCATCATCGACGCGTACTCCTTGACGCCCCGTGAGCGCGAGGTGCTGGGCGCCATCGCCCGCGGCGCCTCCACGGCGGAGATCGCCGCCGAGCTGTTCCTCTCCAGCCACACGGTCCGCGACTACGTGAAGACGGTGTTCGAGAAGCTGGGTGTGTCGAGCCGGGGCGAGCTCGTCGCCCGACTCTTCGCCGAGCACTACGCCGACGGGCTCCATGCCCGTATGGCACACATCGACTGATGTGGAACGGCTTGTCAAGTAGGTCGCGACGGGTTCGTCGAGATGACTTCGGGGCGTGCGGAAGTAGGGGGAGGGCGGTCAAGGCCGGCCGAAGGCCGCCCGGAGGGGAAGCCTTGACGGCCCGGTGGGCGG
>DATLFN010000024.1 GCA_035540975.1 Acidimicrobiales bacterium | reverse complement strand
GCTGGTGATGACCTCGACCCGGTCGTCGATCTGCTGCGCCGCCAGCGTGGTGCGAGTGAGCTGGATGACGGCGAACAGGGCGAAGGCCAGGGTGATGGCCAGGTTGGCGCCGACGACGCCGGCCTCGCCGGCCTTCCGCAGACGCCGGGCGGTCAGCACGTCTTCGCCCCCAGAACGGCAGGCGACCGGCAGATGCTGGTCAGGTGCTTGTTGGTGTTGACCAGGCCGGCGAGGATGTTCTGGGCGTCCTGCTCGGCGGCCGTGAGGCTGTGGGGGTTGGTGCCGAAGCGGCCGGTGTTTCCCTGGCCGTTGGCGAACGCCACCCGCTGGTGGATGTTCTGGACGCCCCTGCCGTCCGGCGGGTCGTCGGCGTCGACCAGCATGGCCTGGATGTCGTTGGCCTGGCCCAGGACCGTCTTCAGGTTCCCGTTGGTGTCCTTCAGGGAGCCGTCGGTGGTGGTGAGCTTGCCGTTGATCGACTGCAGGGTGGCCAGGATGTCCTGCGTCTGCTGCGGGATGGGCTTGAGCGCCGGGTCGATGGCGGTCAGCCCCTCGTTGATGGCCTGCACCTGGTCGGGCAGGCGGACGACGTTGCCGCCCGCGGACACCAGGCCGGGGTCGGTGGTGGCCAGGTTGTCGTCGATGTTCGCCAGCGAGTCGGTGATCTTGAGGAGGAACACGATCACGACGAGGACAACCACGGTGAGGAGGGCGACCCACACCGCCAGCCAGCGCTTCAGGAACTGCGCCTGGTCGGAAGAGGCCCTCTGGTACGCCCGTTGCGACGGGCCGATCGTCTCAGCCATTGGCTCGTTGACTCCTTATCTGCAGTGGCTGTCGGGGGGCGAGCCGGGACCGGGGAGACCCTGGTCGATGCAAGCCGCGAGGCGGTGGGCGATCTGCGCCTGGGTCAGGATGTTGCCGGAGTCACCCTTGACGGCGGTGACGATCCCGAGCGAGGTGTTGAGGCCGGCGATGATGGTCTTGACGCCCCGGTCGATCGACTGGGCGGTCTGGAGGATCCCGACGGCGTCGGAGTTGATGCTCTTGGCGACCCCGTCGACGGTGGTGGCGCTGCCGTTGATCGACGTCGCCAGCCCGTCGACCGACCTGGCGAGCCGCACGATCTCGGCCAGCTTGCCCTGGAGGGGCTCAGCCGTGTTGAGGATCGACCCGCCGAGCTCGTTTGTGCGGTCCAGGTTGAGGACCGCGTCGGTGGCCTCGTTGATCGGCGTCGCCGTCTTGGAGATCCGATCCGCCTTCTTGTTGATGGATTCGGCCGTCCACGCGACGCGGTTCACGAGGACGCCCGCGAGCAGCACCGCGACGAGGGTCGCCACGACAGAGAACGAGGCCTGGCCCCGTTCGCTCCTGGCGAGCCTCCATCGATGACTCATGTGTTCTTCCCTTCTCGGATGGGCCGGGCACCACAGGGGCCCACCTCCGAGGGCGGCCCGCACGACCACCCGCCAAGGGTCGCCGAACGACGGCACGCACTACGCAAACTGCCCCTGTGTGCTGAGACAGATGCGCCCGGGGCGGCGAATATTCGGAAGTTCTCAAACTTTTCGCAGCCCCGATGTCGTCACGAAATCCGGGGCCGGACGCGGATCGAGGCGCCCCTCGGGGGCGCCTCGATCGGGCTCGGAGCCGGGCGATCTAGCTCCGGGTGTTCTTCTTCACGAAGTTGATGATCGTGTCCGTGGGGGTCTGGACCTTGTGCACCTTCCGCACGTGGTCGCCGACCTTGCGGATCAACTCGTCCTCCGAACTCGCTGAGCCTCGCCAACGGCAGGCATGTCCGGCATCCCTTCACCTGAACTCAGGCACCGCTCCTCCTTGTGTGGGGTGAAGACACCGGGCACCGACATGGCGCCGGGTGTTGCTGCTCGCGTGGTTCGTCGTGGTGGACCGTGCGGTTCGTGTGCGGTGTGGCGATCAGGCGCCGAGGGCGCGGGCCCGGCCGGGCGCCCGCAGGACCCGCCGCTGCTTCTCGCCGAGCAGGTTCGCCAGCGCGTTCTCGATCGCCTCGGTCTGGCGAAGGATGTCGGTGACCACGGCGCCCACCGGCTCGGTCTGCGACGCGATGGCGCGCACGCCGATGAGCACGGTGCCGACCGTGAAGCTCACCTTGTTGAGCGTGTAGGCGATGATGATGAGGTAGACGGCAACCGCCCCCACCCCGAGGAACACTCCGATCAACGTGACGACGGTCTCTGGCCCCATGCCCCTTACCTTTCCCTGTGGTGGTCGAAAATCCTGCTTGCCCGGTCGGTCAGCTCAGAGGACGCGCTGCAGCGCGCCGACGTAACGGCCGGCAGCGCCGTGAGCGGTGCTGACCAGCTCGCGTGTGCGCACGAGCTTCGGTACGGAGTCGAGCGCGGCCGTGATGCCGACACCGTGCTCGAGGATGTCGTTCGCGTACGCGTCGATCTCCATGATCTGGCGCAGCAGGCGGTTGAGGAGCAAGAGGACAACCGGGACCACCACGAACAGCAGCACCAAGTTGCCGATCCACCACAGCAGCACGGCATACCCCCGTTTTCGGATGTGAGGTCGGCACCGCCGACGCCGTCATTGTATGTTGCCAACCTATAGAGCGAAAGCCCCTATGGCAAGGGATTCGTGGCCGGTGGCCGGCACCATGATGCACGAGCGCCCTCCGGCGTGCACCTCGGGCTGACGGGGAGGCGCGCGCCGATGGCCCAACCGCCTGCGCCCGATCCGGGACCGGTCGACGACCAGCTGGCCCGGGCCAACGATGCCCTCGCCCAGGTCCGCCGGGAGCTCGAGGACGAGTGGCGCTCCCGGCTCGAGGTCCAGGGCCTGTTCGACCTGGTCCTCGGGGCGATCCCCGACGCGATGGCGCTGGTGGACGCCCGGGGGCACATCTCTCACGCCAACCCGGCGATGGCCGCCCTGACCGGACGCGACGCCGCCGAGCTGCTCGGCGTGCCGGCCGAGGACGTCTTCGGCGGCCGCGGCCCGCGAACGCCCTGGGAGCTGTTCGCGAGCGCCTCGCACGAGCGCGTCACCTTCGAGACGACGGTCCACGGCGCCGCCCGGTCGGTCCCCGTCAGCGTGCGGTGCTCGCTGCTGCGGGCCACGGGGGGCAGGATCGTCGGCGCCGCCTACGTGGCGCGCGACCTCAGCGAGACCCGCCAGCTCGTCACCCGCCTCGAGCAGGCCGAGGCCCGGTGGCGGCTGCTGGCGCAGCTCGGCGACCTCCTCGGCCGCCAGCTCGACCCCCGCGAGTCGCTGGCCGAGACGTCCCGGTGGCTGAGCCGCTCGACCGGGGCGGGCGTCGCCATGGTGCTGGCGCCGGCGATGACGGTCGAGCGGGTGGTGGCGTGGCCCGACGAAGGGCCCGTCGCCGAGCGGCTGGAAGCCATGGTCGGGTCGCCACTCGAGCCGGGCTCGGCGCTCTACACCGCCGTCCACGGGTCGCAGACCGTGCACGCCCCGACCCTCTCGCGCGACCTGCCCCTCCTCGACCACACCGGGATCCCGGACGGGGTCGGGTCGGCGGCGGTGGTACCGCTCGTCGCCCGCAACACCACCCTCGGCGTGCTCCTGGTGCACAGCCCCGAGCCGGGCGGGATCCGCCAGCGGGCCCTCATCGAGCAGGCCGCCGCCCGGGTGGCCATGGCGATCGCCAACAGCGACCTGCGCGACGCCGTCTCCCGCTTCGAGGCGGGTGAGGAGGCTGCCCGCTTCCGTGAGGAGCTGATGGCGGCCGTGTCGCACGACATGCAGACCCCGCTCGCCGTGCTCCTGGGTTCGATCCGGGCCCTCGAGGCGGGAGAGGACCTCAGCCCGCGCGAGCGCGGGCACCTCTACGAGCGCATGGGCCGGCGGGGGCTCCAGCTGCGCCGGCTCGTCCAGCAGTTCCTGGACTACTCGCGCCTCGGCGCCGGCCGGCCCATCGTCGTGCGGCCGGTGACGACGGACATCCGCTTCGCCCTGATCCAGCTGGAGGCGGACATCGCGGGGCGGCGCCCGGTCAGCGTCGACGTGCCGACCGACCTCCCACCGGCGTTCGTCGACCCGGACCGCCTCGACCAGGTCATGGCGAACCTGGTGTCCAACGCCTTGAAGTTCTCGCCTCCCGGGTCGCCGATCACGGTGGAGGCGTCGGCCACGCCGGACACCGTGCAGCTGGTGGTCGAGGACCGTGGCCAGGGGATGAGCGCCGCCGACCTGGCGACGGTGTTCGAGAAGTTCCACCGCGGTTCGGGCGCCGAGGGCATCCCGGGGACGGGCCTCGGCCTCTACGTCAGCCGGGCCGTGCTGGAGGCGCAGGGCGGCCAGCTCCTGGCCGCCAGCAAGCTCGGACGTGGGAGCCGGTTCACCGTCGTGCTGCCCCGCCGGCCGCCGGGCGAGAGCCCCTCCGCCGACAGCCCGCCGGCGGGCGACCGCCGCAGGCAGCGGCGCCGCCGCTGACCCCCGCTACCCTCCCTTGCCCGTGCGCTTCTGCTTCTGCCAGGTGTCCTCGTACTGGGCGAGGGCGTCGAACAGCTCGGTGAAGTTGGCCTTGCTGAGGGTCTGCACGTCCAGCGCCGCCGCCTTGGCCTCGAGCTCGGGCTGGAGGTAGGCCGAGTACAACAGGATGGGCCCGTCGTAGCCACCCTTGCGCATGCGGCGGGCCACCTCGAGGCCGGACATCCCCGGCATCCGCTGGTCCAGCAGGACGATGCCGTCGGGCGCGTTGGACCACCGGTCGAGGGCCGTCTCCCCGTCGGGCGCCTCCTCGACGACCCACCCGCGCTGCTCCAGGAGGACCCACAACGTGTGGCGCATATCGTCGTCGTCCTCGACCACCAGGACGCGCCGGCGCTGGCGCTTCGACTTGCGCTCCTGGTGCACCAGGCCGCGGTAGCGGTCGAGCAGCCCGCCGATGGCCCGCCGTTGGTTCACCAGGGCCGGTGCCGACTCCTTGAGCTGCTGCTCGCCCTCGGCGGTGATGGCGTAGACGCGACGCGCCGGCCCCCGCGCCGGCGTCCCCCAGTGCGAGCTCACCAGGCCCTCGTCCTCCATGGAGCGCAGCGCCCGGTACAGCCCGCCGAAGTCCGGCACGTCGAACCCGAGCTCGGCCAGGCGGCTCACCAGCTCGTAGCCGTGGCTCTCACGCTCCTTCAGCAGCAGCAGGATCGCCGGGCGGAGAAGGCTTCGGGCCCGGAGGTCCTCGTTCCCCGCCTCGGACTTCGCCTTGGCCACCCTGCTCCTCTCGGCGCTCCCCACCCTCGTCCCGGCCCCGGAGCGCGCGGTCGCCCCGGTGGGGTGGAGCCATTATGCACCTATGACCGTCGGGACTCCATGTTCCCCGCACAGTGCGCAGCGCGGGTAAGAACCGGCGCCACCGGGGTACATGGCTCTCGACCCAACTCCCACTCTGGAGGAAGCGAATGCCTGACAAGGACGAGGCCGTCTCCGGCACCGACGCCGGCAGCGCCGGAGGTTACGTGTCCACCAACCCCAACGAGTCCGACACCGAGCACGAGTCCATGGCCATCGCCGACTCCGACAGCCAGCAGGACCCGGGCGAGCAGGCCGGCGGCGGCCAGCACGGCGGCTGATCCCAGGCAGACCGGGGGGCGGGCCAGGTTCTAGCGGCGGCCTGGGCCGCGGCCTACACCGCCTCGAGCTCGCGCACGGTGTCGATGGCCACCCGCTGCACCATGCCGGTGGCCGACTCCAGCTGGAGCCGGCCGGTGCGGTCGACTCCCCGGGCGACGCCGCGCGTCTCGCCCTTGGGCAGCAGCTTGATCTTGACCCGGCGGCCGACGAGCGCACACCGGCCCTCGTAGGCGGCGGCGACGCCCTCCGACCCTTCGTCCAGCCCCTCGGTGTGGCGGTCGACGGAGCCGAGGATCCCCTCCAGGAGGGCGCCGCGGCCCACGTCGGCGAGACCCAGCTTCTCCAGGTCGACGCGGATGCTGGCCACCGCGCTGCGCACGCGACCGGGCCCGAGCTGGACCTCGACCTTGATGTTGGCGACCTCGTCGCCGGTCTCCTTGTCCACGACGCGGTCGGGCCACCAGGTCTCCGTGGGCCGACCGGACGCCGCCTCGGCGCCCTCGGAGGCGGCGAGGCCGGCCAGCAGCCAGCTGGCGTCGGCGTCCTCGACCGACAGCGGGGGACGCAACACGACGGCGATCGACAAGGTCTGCTCCGGCGCCGTCGCCCACAGGCGGCCCAGCCGACCGAGCGGGCTGACCTCCCGCTCGACGACCACGGTGGCACCGTGGGGGGCCTCCTCCTGGCGGGCCCACGCCAGGGCGAGGGCGGCGCCGGAGACACCCATCCGGAAGCGGCGGACGACGTGGCCGTACTCGTCGGCCTCCTGGCCGGGCCCGACGCTCCCCGCGCCGCCGGGAGTCCCGCCCGGGCCCGGGAGATCGGCCCCCATCACCGGCCTCCGGCGTTCCCGCGCGCGGGACCACGCCGAGGCGGCACCGGGCCGGCCCCGGCGGCCCGGCGGAGCACCGCCCGACCGGCCGAGCGAGCTCCGCTGGCGACGGCGATCACGCGATCACGTCCGGGCGCGGCGTGAGGCGCTCGACCAGCCACCGGCCGTCGTGGCGGGCCACCTCGATGGAGCCCACGGGCAGGCCGACGGGGCCGAGCAGCGGCGGAACGGGGGCCCTGAGCATGATCCGCACCCGCTCGGGGGAGGCGTCCTCGTCGGCCGAGTACTCGAGGGAGTCGAGGTCGTTGCCGGCCAGGTCGGCCCGCAGTCCCGTGAGCAGCTCGGCCAGGAACTCCTCCATCTCCCCGGGCCCGGCGGTGCCGTCCCGCAGGCGGGCGGCCAGCGCCTCGTCCATCCCGTTCTTCACCGCCACCCGCAGCACCACCTTGCGGCCCTCGGGGGCCAGCAGCTCCCACACCCGCCGGTGCTCGCCCCAGGCGATGGCCTCGATGAAGGTCTGCGCCACCGTCGTGGCCTCCTCGGTGGTGGCCTCGGCCGTCCCGCCTCCACCCGATCCGTTCCCGTCCACGCTCGTCACGGCCGCTCCCATCCCAGCGAGTAGAGGTAGTCACGGACGAAGATCCGCTGCGGCGCGCCCAGGGCGGCGCCGATGGCGGCGTCCAGCGCCCGGTCGGCGCTCTCACGCTCCTCGCCGCTCAGCGTCTGGTGCGCCTCGAAGACGGCCCGGAGGGAGACCTCCTGGCTCTCGTGGGGCAGCTCCATGACCAGCGCCAGCTGCGACTCTATGATGAGCCCGCCGTTGCGGCCGACCCGCACGGCGGCCACCGCCAGCTCGGTGAGGGTGGAGAGGTTCCTGGGCTCGGGCAGGGCGAGCAGGCGGAGGAGCCGCTCCCGCAGGAGAGCATGGCGCTCCTCCTCGGTGGTGAGCGCCAGCAGGGCGGCGAAGTGGTCGGCGCGGGTGGCGCCCGGGACCTCCTCGCCCAGCTGCTCCTCGATCTGCGACAGCCGGGAGAACGCCTGCTTCCAGGCATCGGCGTGGAGCCGGGTGTCCAGCAGGGCGACGGCGTCCTCGAAGTTGGCCAGTGCCCGCCGCAGGTTCTGGAGGCGGGACTTGCCGCCGCGGCCGACCTCCTGGGCGGCCACGTCGGCCATGGCCGCCTGGGCCGAGCCGAGGTTGTACTTGGCGAGGGCGTGCTGGTACGGGAAGCCTGTCCGGGTGAATACGGTCAGCGACTCGCCGAACGCCCGTACCGCCTCCTCCAGGAGGCGGAGGCGTTCGGCCGGCCGGCGGGCGGCCAGCGCGCTGTACGCCGATCCGGCGCTGTGGTGGACGAGGGCGTAGTGGTACGGCGCCTCGTCGGCGTCGAGGTCGCCCTGGGCCTGGTCGTAGTCGTCCAGCGCCGCTTCCAGGCCCTCCTCGGTCCCCACCGCGGCATGGGCCTGGCCCCGGTTGAGCAGGGTGGCGACCAGGCCGCGCCGGCCGTCGGCGGTGGTGGTGTCGAACAGGACGGCGGCGGCGTCGAAGGCGGTGACCGCCTCGTCGAACTGCCCCAGCTCGGTGCGGGCCAGGCCGAGGTTGTTGAGGGCGGCCGCCCGCTCGTCGTCGCGCTCGCGCCCCTCGAACAGCTCGGCCGCCCTGGTGAACAGCTCGGCCGCCTTGCG